>DATCRI010000047.1 GCA_036569045.1 Chthoniobacterales bacterium
AGGCGTCCGTGATCGAGACGCCGTATTTCAACCCCGCCGGGCCGCCTTCGGAAGGCTGGGCGCCGAGGTGAATGTTGCTCTCGAGCATGGCGCCGATGATGGCGTTGTCGCTCTCGCGCTGGGCGAGCACGCTTTCCCAGACGAGGTGCTGGCGGAGCGGATCCTTGCCGGAGTTCGCATGGCTGCAATCGATCATGATCGCGTCGGGCATGCCGGCCTTGCGGAGCTTTTCGACGGCGGTAGCGACGTGGTGCGCCTCGTAGTTCGCGCCGTCGCGGCCGCCGCGGAGGACGACGTGACAATGCGGGTTGCCGGTCGTTTTCACGATGCTCGTGGAGCCATCCTGATCGATGCCGAGGAAGCTGTGCGGCGTGCGCGAGGACTTCATCGCGTCGATCGCCGTCTGCACGCTGCCGTCGGTGCCGTTCTTGAAGCCGACCGGCATGGAGAGACCGCTGGCGAGTTCGCGATGCGTCTGCGACTCCGTCGTGCGGGCGCCGATGGCGGACCACGAAATGAGATCCGCGATGTATTGCGGAATAATGGGGTCGAGGAATTCGGTGGCGGCGGGCAGGCCGAGCGCGGTGATGTCGAGCAGGAGCTTGCGGGCGAGGGCGAGGCCGTGCGCGAGGTCGCAGGAGTCGTCGAGGTGCGGATCGTTGATGAGGCCCTTCCATCCAACGGTCGTGCGGGGCTTTTCGAAATAGACCCGCATCACGATCTCGTAACGATCGGCGAGTTCCGTGCGCAGGGTGGCGAGGCGGCGGGCGTAGTCCAGGGCGGCCTCGGGATCGTGAATGGAGCAGGGGCCGACGACGACGAGCAGGCGGGAATCCTCGCGCTGGAGAATGCGGCGGGCGGCGTTGCGGCCGGCGAGCACGGTCTGCAGCGAGGCGTCGGAGGCAGGGAGCTGCTCCTTGATCTGCGTGGGCGTAATGAGGCGCGTAAGCCCGCGGACGCGCAAGTTTTCCACGCGATCGGCGGCGCCGGCCTGGGCGCTGGCGGTCGCATGGTCAGTGAGGCTGGTGGTCATAAAAAGCCCGTCACTATTCCGTGGAATCGCGTTTCGCGCAATCCTCCACTTGTAAATCCCCGCCGACTGGCAAATTCTTTGCGGGCGGTTTTTAGGCCGTGCTATCGTCCAACCCGTGGAAGTCACTGCCAAGGCCCCCCAGAAACCGCTGCACAGCTGGCTCGAGGGAGTTTTCCGTTTCGTCACCCGCACCCGCACGGGCACCCGGCACCTGTTCCGGCGCCTCATGCGGAAGCCGCGCACGGTTTCCGAGAGCCCGAACCTGCTGCCGACGCTCATCAAGGTGCTGGCGGCCTTCGCGCGTTCCGAGAGCGAGGTGCTCGAGGAGGAAATCGACTCCAGCCTCGGCTTCCTGCGCTACGACTATCCAGACGCGATCTACTCCGAGCTGCGCAAGCTCTTCCGCGACGCGCTCCACGAGCAGCAGGATCTCAACGCCATCGCGCAGAAGCTGGCGAACCAGCTCAGCGACGACCGCAAGATTCTTCTCGGCGTCCAGCTCTACGATCTCATCTCGAAGGCCGGCCTCAAGCAGGAGCAGGTGATCGCCTACTACTCGTTCATGTCGCAGCTCGGCATGGCGGCGCAGGCGATCGACATCGTTTACCAGCTCAATGCGAACGAGCAGGGCGACGCGCAGATTTATCAGCAGGGCGCTTCGCCGCTGGAGGCCGTGAGCTTCGGTGCGCCGGGGAAATCCGACGTGACGGTGAAGGAGTTCCGCGACGACGAGCGCCTGCTCGCCTACCGCTACCACGAGCTCATCATCCTCAAGAACATGAGCGGGCGGAACCTCATCGTGCAGGGCCGTCTCCTCAAGCCGAACGACTTCTGCCGCCTCTATCCGGGCCAGCGAATCATCGTCGACGAACAGGTCATCGCTCATCAGGAACTCGTCTTCTACTTCAATGCCAAGAAGAACGTCTCGCTGCCCCAGCTTTATGTGGCGGTGAACGATGACGACGAGGTCCGCCTCGAAAAAAACAAGACCCGCGACAGCTGCCTCGAGGTGACGTTCGGTCTCAAGGTCAAGGTGCGTGCGCTCCGCAATGTGGATGCCGTGCTGAATGGCGTGCGCCTCACGTCGGGGACGGTCGTCGATGCCTCGCTCGAAGATCGCATCATTTTCCATGACGACAGCGAGCTCGAGATCGACGATCTCCGCCGCCGCGCGCGTTCCTACGGCGGGCGTTTTCAGCTCAAGGCCTCGAAGTCCGAATACCTCGTCTCGAACAATCCCGGCCTTCTCAACGAAGGCGATATCCTGCTCTCGCCCGGCACCGGCGGCGACGTCCTGCTGAAGATTTACTGCGATTACGACCGTAAGGTCGGCCGCGTCGAGGTGCTCCAGGCCGATCGGCCGATTCTCGTGCGTGGCAACCCCGTGCGCAATTTCACGACGCTCGCCGACGGCGACACCATCCGCGTGGATGCCGGGCAGGTGCTTCGCTGCAACTTCGCCGAGCGGCTCATCGAGGAGGAGCGAAACATCATCCGCACCATGGAGGTGCGCGACGTCACCTGCCGGTTCCGGAACAACGACATCGCGCTCGACGGCCTGTCTTTCACGGTGCAGCGCGGCGAAATGGTCTGCGTGATGGGCGCGAGTGGCTGCGGCAAGAGCACGCTCATGCGCATGCTCTCGGGGCAGTTTCCGCCTTCGCACGGCGAGTTGCTCTTCAACGGCCGTTCGCTCTATGCGAACTACGAAACGCTGCGTCGCTACGTCACCTACGTGCCGCAGTATGACGCTTTCGACGAGCAGCTGACCATCGAGGAGAATCTCGATTTCGCTGCCGCGATCCGCACGCCGCATCTGTCCCGGCGCGAGCGCCTGCGTCGGATCGACGGCAAGCTCGCGGAGCTTGGCCTGAACGAACGCCGCGACAGCGTCGTCGGCAGCGCGCAGAAGAAGACGCTCTCCGGCGGCGAGCGCAAGCGCCTGAACATCGGCCTCGATATGATCAGTTCGGCGGACATCTTCCTGTTCGACGAGCCGACCTCCGGCCTGTCCTCGAAGGATTCCGAGCACGTCATCGAGATCATTCGCGGCATGTCGCACAACAAGATCGTGCTCGTGACGATCCACCAGCCGACCTCGCGCATCTTCTCGATGTTTCACAAGGCGCTGCTGCTCGATAAGGGCGGCAAGATCGTCTTCTTCGGCACGCCGCACGAGATGCTCCAATACTTCGCCGACGCCGAGCACGTGCAGCACTACGGCACCGCGCTCGGAAAAACCGATGTCGGCGACACGGCGCGGCCCGAGTTCATCTTCGACGTCATGGAGACGCCGCTGCGCGACCTCTCCGGCGACATCATTTTCGAGGAAAACAGCCGCGGCCAGCTCGTGCCGGCGCGGCGGTATTCCCCGGACTACTGGCGCGACAAATACGAGGCCTACCGCCTCGTGAAGGACGTGCGCGCCACGCCCGTCGCCCGGGACCCCGCCGCCGTCACCTCGGTGAATTCGGCGCCGCCGCCGTTTCAAAAACGCCGCGAGGCCATCCGCTGGCGCGAGGAATGGAGCCAGTTTGCCACGCTTCTCCAGCGCGCCTTCATCAGCAAATTCCGCAACCGCGCGAATCTCCTCACGACGATCGTTGAGGCGCCGTTGCTCGCATTGCTCATCGGCGCCGTGCTGCGCTACAGCGAAGGCGGCACCTACGATTTTGCCTCCGCCTACCACATTCCGACCTACCTGTTTCTTGCGCTCGTGGTCGCGATGTTCCTCGGCCTGACCAATAGCGTCGACGACATCATTCGCGACCGCGCCATCCTTCTGCGGGAGCGCAATCTCAATGTCCGGCTCGGTTACTACGTCACGGCAAAGGCGCTCACGCTGACGCTGTTTGCGATCATCCAATGCGCGGCATTTGTGATCCTCGGGAATTGGCTGCTCTCGGTCCGCGGCATGTTCTGGATCGATTTCGTGGCGATGATCCTCACGGCCGTGAGCGGCATCGCCATCGGCCTCATCATTTCCGCCATCGTGCCGGAGGGAAAGACCGCCGTGAACATCATCCCGGCGGTGCTCATTCCGCAGATCATCCTTGGTGGTGCGCTCATCAAATACGAGGAGATGAATCGCAACCTCGACTTCGTCTACACGGTGCAGACGTGGTTCACGAATCATCCCGAGAGCGCGCTTCCGCCGCGCAGCGACCTGCAGGTGCCGTTGATCTGCGAATTCATGCCGATGCGCTGGTCCTACGAAGCGCTCATCTACGCCCAGGCAAAGCTGAACCCGCTCACCCGCCGACAGGAGCAGATCCAGAGGGAAATTTCGGCCCTCGCCGCGAAGCGCGCCGCCAGCGAAGCCGAGGAGCAGCGTCTCGACGACCTCAAGGAACTGCTCGCGCTCGTCTCCGGCCTCCAGGGCAAGTCCCCGGGCGAGATCGACCGCGCTCTCGGGATGATCGACCGCGTCATCCACGGCGGCCCCTATGATCCCAAGGCCATCGGCGCGCACTCCGGCCCGATCACCGCCGAGCAGATCTACGTGAACCAGAAGGTCACCGATCTCGTGTCGAAGGCCGAGATGGAGCAGCTCGATTACCGCCTTGATGAAGGGCGCAAAAAGCACCTCAACGTCTTCTTTGGCCCGATCAAGCAATACTTCGGCATTCGCGCCAGCGTTCTGCTCTTCAATACCGGCATCCTCCTCGTCACGACACTCGCCGGCTTCTTCGCGCTCTATTTCATCCTGCGCTACCAGATTTCCGTGCGCGGACCGTAGAAACCTCCGCGAGCCGCTTTCTTTTATGATTCCACTCGAAGACGCCTACAACGACGTGCTGGGCAAAGCCCTGCGCGGCACCGGGAAAACGCCCGCGGACATCTCCGCCGCCAGTGGCGTCTCCGTCGAACAGATGCGCGCCGTGATCGATGGTGCATTCGATGCCACGGTCGTGCGGGCGATTGCCGCTCCGCTCGGCCTCGCTCCGGATCGCCTCGTTGCCCTGGGCGAGGGGAGCTACAGGCCGGCTCCGGTCGAGGTCGAGGGTTTGAAGCAATACAACACGCCCTTCGACGACATGCTGGTGAATGCCTTCCTCGTCTGGAATGCCGCCTCCGGATCCGCCGCGATGTTCGACACCGGCTCGGACGTCAGCGAACCGCTCGCTGACGCGGCGAAGCTGGGCGTGCGCATCGAGCAGGTCTTCATCACCCATTCGCACGGCGACCACATCTACGATCTCGATCGTCTTCTCGAGAAAACCGGCGCCCGGGCATTTACCCCGGTTGGCGAGGAAGTCACCGGCGCGGAAACCTTCGCCCCCGGCCAATCCTTCTCGATCGGCAGACTCACCATCGAAACACGGCTCACCTGCGGGCACGCCCGCGGAGGCGTCACCTATGTCGTGCGAGGACTCGCGCAATCGGTCGCAATCTGTGGCGACGCGATGTTTGCCGGTTCGATGGGCGGCGGCATGGTTTCGTATGCCGACGCGCTCCGCACGAACCGCGAGGCCATTCTCTCCCTGCCGGCGGAAACCGTTCTTGCTCCCGGCCACGGTCCGCTCACCACCGTCGGCGAACAGCGCCGGCACAACCCCTTTTTTCCGGAAGCGTTATGAGTATTCGTATGGGAATCGTCGGCGTCGGCCGCATGGGCGCCAACATGGCCCGCCGCCTGAAAGACGTGGATTACGAGGTCAGCGCCGTCTTCGACGTTCACGGGCCCAGCGCTGCGACCCTGGCCGAAGAACTCGGGTGCCTTCACGCGCCCACGCTCGCCGCAGTCACCGCGGCCAGTGACGTCATTTTCACCGTCGTGACCGACGACGCGGCCATGCGCACAATTTTCTCGGGAGGTCCGGATTCGTTGCTCCAGGGCGCCGCCGGAAGGACCTTCGTGAATTTTGCCACGGTCACGCCGGCCGTGCATCTCGAAGTCGAGGCGCTGGCTGACCGCGTGGGCGCTCGCACGCTGGAGGCCTGCATGGCCTCGAGCATCACCCAGGCCCGGGAGGGCACGCTCTACCTGATGGTCGGCGGCAATTCGGCGACCTTCGAAACGGTGCGTCCCATCCTTGAAAAACTCAGCGCATCCCTTCGCTACATCGGGCCCACCGGATCCGCGGCAAAGGTGAAGGCGCTCGTGAACATGGTGATGAACATCAACACCGCCGGCCTCGCGGAGGGGCTCGCCCTCGGCGACGCGCTCGGGCTCGACCTCACGATGCTGCGCGAGGTTTTCAGCCAGACCGGCGCGAATTCCCAGGTGCTCAAAACGGATGGGGAGGACATGCAGAACCGCGACCACGCCTGCTTTTTCTCCGCCGGGCACGCCGCCAAGGACTCCGGCATTGCCCTCGAACTGGCCCGCGAAGCCGGCGTCATCACGCCACTCGCCGAGGCGACCAAGGCCCAATACGACGCCATGGTCGCCGCCAACCTGGGCGAACTCGACAAATCCGGGATCGCCGAGCTGACCTTCAAATCCCGCCGGCCCCAGGCGTTGGAAGGTTCAGGAAGCGGCGGTTGATCCCGCTCCGGCTGCTGGCGGCGATGAGGCCTTCATTTCCCGATATTGAAAAGCGGGCACGCTTTCCCGAATGAAATCCTCGATCAGTTTGAGAGTTTCGGCGCGATTGCGGCCGCCAGGGGCCCAACCTTCGAGGACCGGAGACATGACGATTACGTAGGCCCATCGATTGGCCTTGTTATGGAGCAGGAGGTCCAGGTTTGTCCGCAGCACGCGTTCGAGGTGGTAGGGAGTTTCCCGGTCGGCGCTGACGAACCAGTAAGCATAAAGAGCGTTCAACTCCCGGCCTTTGTCCGCGGGCCCAGAGGGACGCGCAATGTCGAGCACCATGACGGGCATCAGGGCTCCTGACTTGAGCGGCACTTTCACCACCTCGCCGGCCCGGACCCGCCAGCCTTGGCCGGGCAGGCAAATTTCGGGACGATGAATGCTTCGCCGATCCGCTCCGCTAAGCACGATCTGGAGATTGACGCTGTCGGCGGCGCCGCCGGTATATAGTTTTTTGACGATTTCCGTATCTTCGGGAAGCATCACCTTCTCTCCTTCCGAGATCGGCTGATCCTTGCCGGCGAATCCCAGGATCGTGGCGGGTAGCTGCATTTTCACACCGGGTTGCTCGATCTCCGGGGGAGGCGGCCCCCAGACGCAGATGAAGAAAACCACGGCCGCCAATGCGCCAAAGGCAAGATACTTAACGACCGGACGGGAAACGCGAGGATGGGTGTCTCTAAGAGCAGTTTCGCCGGACATAAGTTGGGATCAATAGAGATCAGGCGAAAGCGAGTCGCGCTCGCGCCTCGGTTTTATTGCGCCGATTTCGGGGGCGTTTTGCGCAAAACCTCGCACTCTCCGCACGAAAGCGTGGATTTCACCAGACTTGAGTTGGAGCAGCGAGGCCACGCCAAACATACCGCCGAGGGCGATCACGAAGACAACGTAGCCGGCCAGAAGGTGGAAAATTGTCGGGTTCTCCAGAGTGCCGATTGCGACTTTGGGACCCAGAACAATCGTGCCGAGCGTGAGGCACAAAATCCGCGCGAGATTTCCGGCAACGGCCAGCGGAACCGAAGCGAGAAACAACAGGCCACGCTGCCACGGCGTTTTCAACACGAAGCAGCCGTAAAGCGCCGAGATCATCATCAGGGCGAAAAGTGAGCGGATCCCGCTGCAAGGGTCCGCCACATCCACGGCAAATGCGCCCCCCGCGGCCATGCCCATCTCGGGACGGGCGGCCGAAACAATGGCGGTGCCTTGCTGCACGGCGTCCACGCCGAGAACCTGCAAGGTGAGCACACTCGCGTTCGACATCAAAAGACGCAGCGGAAACGTGATCAGGCCGTCCAAAAAGGGCATCGGCCAGGCGAACACGAGAAATGCCAGCGGAAACGTGAGCGCCCGCAGCCATGCCCAACCCAGCAGCCAAAGCACTGCCGAGGCAAAGTAGAGCTGGATCGAAAAAAAGCCGATATACTGGTTGTCCACCCGACGTCCCGCCCAAAAAACGACGAGTGCAAAGGCGAAGGCGAGAACCCCGGGCCACCATCCGGTGATGGGCAGCGTCGCAAGTTGTCGCCGTCTCGTGTAAATGATGAATGCCGACAGGACCGGCACGAGCATGCCGTGCTGGAAATCGGGAAACCTGGTCCACATCACCCACAACGCTCCAAAGACAGAGGTGAGGTGCATGAGATGACTGTGGGTGTATGGCACCACGCCATACAGCAGCACGAAGGCAGATCCCACGAGCAAGCCCATTGGGAGAAGCTGCTTTGCTGGGGAGGAATCCAAGGTCATCCGAAAGAGTATCGGTAATTTACAAGCGGCTGCAAGGCCGTGAATGCGAGGCTTTTTGGACTTTCATGCAGGGGCCGGGAACCGCATCTTTTCGCGATGTCCGCCCTCCGCTCGCTTTCGGCATCGTCCAGATTATCCGACTCTGCGTTTCGCGCGGCGGCGACCCTTTTTGTGGCGGCATTCCTGGCAATCTCGGCAATCCTGAGTTTTCGACACCAAGGCGGGATCGTTTTTCCGGATGAGCACGAATATTACGAGCTGGCCGAAAACCTTGTAAAATACCGCATGCTCACATGGGACGGTATTACGCCGACGGCCGCGCGCCCGCCCGGCTTTGTGTTCTGGCTTGCGATCGGCAAGGCGATTGGCCTTGGATGGAGTGCGCTGGTCTGGCTGAACGCGCTGCTCGTGACGGCGGGGCTCTGGGTGCTGACCGGCGCCTGGTTTTCGGCCTCGAGACTCTGGGCTGGTCGGGCCGTGGTGTTTGCCCTGTTGTTCTGTTATCCGGTTTCTCTTTACGTCACTTCCACGCTGTATCCCCAGGCTTTCTGCCTCGCGCTGATCGCGTTCTCGCTGGCGCTGATGATGAAAGGCAAAGTCTGGGCCGGGGCCTTGGCAGGCGGGCTCATGGCTTGGTGTGTGCTGGCTGCGCCAATTTACGCGCCATGGGCGGGAATCGCCGTCCTGATCTCGATTTTTCACTGGCGCTTGCGGGGTTTCGTCTCCGCGGGAACCTTCGTTCTGCTTTTTGCCGTCGTGATCGCGGCGTGGGGCATTCGGAATGAGACGGTGCTGGGGAGATTTGTGCCCTTTTCGACCAATAGCGGATTCAATCTCTTGATCGGAAATTGCGAGACCACCCGCCCGAACGCGGGGCTGAATATCGACGTCACAAAATACACGAACGAAGTTCTCGCCCGTAAACTGGGGGAGGCTGATGCCGATGCCTTTTACGCCCGGGCTGCCAGGGAATGGATTGCCCAAAACCCCGCAGCGGCAGTCTCCCTGTATTTCCAAAAGGTTCTGAACTACTTCAACTTTCGCAACGAGCTCGTTACGGCTTCCGCCGCGTCGCCAGCCCGCGACGCTGTGATGTTTCTCACGTATTATGCGCTGCTGGCCCTTCTGCTCGCGCGCATTGTCTTCGGGAGAGCAAGCAATCCCCTCGAATGGCGCGATTGGCTGATCCTGGGAGGCTATCTGGCCTGCGCCCTGTTTACTTCGATCGCAACCACTCGGATTCGTTACCGCATCCCCAACGACATCCTCGCGATGCTCGTCGCGGCGCCGTTCGTGGCGGATCTGGCCCGGTTCGCGTTCGACCGGACGGCAGCACGGTTTCTTCGGAAATAACCACCCGCGCCGATCCCTTTATCTGCGATGACTCCACAGCCAGATTTCCGTGAAAGAGTCGAATGGCTGGGGCCCGTGCGATGTCACGACATTTCCCGGGAGGAATTGATCCGGGAACTGGTCCGCTCCGGGGATCGCGGGGCGCCGCCGCGCTTATTCTTCAACCTCAACGCGCATGCGCTGAATCTGGCCCTGAAAAACTCCGCGTTTGCGGCGGCGTTGAATCGCGCGGAGGTGACGTTCTGCGACGGCTTCGGCGTGCTTTTGCTGGCTCGCATTTTCGGAGATGGGCGGCTGCGCCACAGAATGACGCCGCCGGATTTCGTGCAAGAGATTTACAGACGTTTCCACGAAGACGGGAAACGGATTTTCCTGGTGGGCGACGAGCCCGCAAACGTGGAAACCTACGCCCGGAGCGTGGAGGCGAAATTTCCGAAGCTGATTGCCGGCTGGCACGACGGATTCTTTGAACCGGGAAGCTCCGCGGAGAGCGCCCTGATCGAAAAGATCCGGGCGGAGAAGCCGCACCTGCTTTTACTGGGGATGGGAATGCCCCGGCAGGAGCTGTGGGCGGACGTCCACCAAGAGCGGCTCTTTTGCAAAGGCATCCTGACGGTGGGTGCGCTGTTTTCGTGGGGAATATCCACTCGTCGGCGCGGGCCGCGCTGGGCTACCGACCGCGGACTCGAATGGTTGTTTCGTCTCTTTCTGGAGCCGAGCCGGGTGTGGAAGCGCTATTTGATCGGGCTTCCGGAGGTGGTCTTCCGGTTGTTGCTAGCATCCCGTCGCGATTGAGAACCGGAGGCATGGTCCGAGGCGCCCGTTCAAACGGTTTTCAGATTTCGGGCCAGGGAATCCAGAAACGCCGGCAGCGAATATCGCTCCAGAAAACTTTGGCGAAGTTGCGCGAAGTCGGAAAAATCCATCGCCGCTTTCAACTGCCTGGAAAGATCCTCCGAATTTTCGGGAATCGATAGCGACGGAAGATCCCGTCGAAGAATGTCTGAAGTTCCGCGCCATTTGGTGGCGATCACCGGCAAGCCGAATGAAAGGGCTTCCACCATTACGAGTCCGAAGGTTTCGGGCTGAAAAAACGTTGGAAAAATCAGGGCGTCACATTCGGCAAGGAGGACGGCTTTCCGCTCGGAGTCGACATGCCCGACATACATAAAAGGGGAGTGGTTGCTCACGTTTTCGAGGGAGTTCGCCCGTCGGTGAAACTCGGCTCGCTCCGACTCATTCTGGAACTTTCCTGCAATGACCATTCGCACGCGAAGATTCGCTCGTTGTCGAACCAGGTCTTGATTGACCGTTTCAACGGCGTCCATGGCGACGAAGAGCCCTTTTTCCCGCGTGCAGTGGGAGAGGAAAAGAAGATCAAAGGTGGGCGCGTCTCGTGAAACGGACTGGGGGTGGCCTTCGGACGACGGGATTGCCTTTTCCTGGCGATCCCTGAGTCGGGCAAGCCGCCTTTCGAGCACCAACGGGAAACGATCGCCGCATTGATCGGGAATCCCGTTGGGAACGACCACCGTTTGTTTCGGAGCGAGAGCCTCGGCGTCGGACACGTTGTAGTCCGTGAGTGCGATGGAGAGATCGCAGCCTCGATACGACAAACGCGTGAGGTATCGAGCGAAAGGGTCGAAGATTCCGAAAAGAATGGGCGGCGGACAGGTTTTGTATCCTTCCCCGCCGGGGCTTTCCACGAGCGATCTCGCCCAGAAGCCAACGCCAAAAGCATGCCAGTGAAGGACGACCTTCTTGAAGAAAGGCCGAAGGGCGGCAAGGACCAGCCAGTCTCTGATGATCGCTGAAGCTTTCGCCGGGGCGGGCACGTAATACAGCGTGTCGATTCCGAATTCCTTTCGAAGTTGCAGTGCCTCCCGACAGGCGTTGCACAGGCGTTTGAGCTTCGAGCCACGCAGGCTTCCGATGTCCTCCAGATCGTCGGAAAGCTGAACGTTGACGTGGTAACATTCGATTCCGTATTCGGCGGCAGGCACTGCGCTCGGCAACTTTTGATCGCCGCCAAAACCCTCGAGCATCAGCTGCACCATGTAGCTCTGGCCGTGATGCGGCGGGGGCGTGTGGGCGAAGACCAATAGCTTCATGATTTGAAGGGCTTGTTTATCCATTCGATCGCCATGCGAGCAACGTCTTCCACGCTCCAGGATTTCATGCAGCCGAGAGGGAATTCTGGATTGGTGCAGTGATTGAGCGGTCCGCTGGAGGGATCACAGCCGATGCACGGGAGGGATTCCTTTCGGAGAAGGAGAAAGCGATCTTTGTTCCAATAGGGATTCCAGATTGGATGACTCGGACCGCAGAAAATCAGAGACGGCACTCCCAAAGCGCTCGCCAGGTGCATGGGGCCGGAATTGTTGCCAATGAAGACGCGAGAGGCCGCGAGACTGCTCACGAGACTTGAAAGATCGGGAGTGCGGATAACTTCGACAGTCGAACCCGCAAAGTCGGGAAGGGGGATTTCGCTTTCAAGCCAACCCACCCGGAACGATCGGGATAGCTGTTTCGCGAGGAGAAAAAATCTCTCCGGAAGCCATCGTTGGTATTCCAGACTTGCTCCTGGATGGATCAGAAAATCGAAGCTCCTAGCGGCCGATTCCTTCAGAAGATGAGAGACATCTGGAGGTGGTGGGAGGTCTGGCCAGGGGCGCCCGAGATTGGCCGCTAGTCGACACCCGAGAGCCCACGCTCGTTCGGCGGCGGGCAGGTTATCCTCATAGGAAATCAGATCGGTCACCGAACCCGGAACCTTGAGGAAATGGGGTCGACTCCCGATTCGATGAGGAATTCCGGAAGCTAGGGCGAGAAGATGGGCGGTATTCCCCTGATCGTGAGGAATAAGGCAATGGGTCGCTCCAATCCGACGGACCCGCGAGACGAGGGGAAGGATTTTAAGCGGATTCTTCCAAGCGGCATTGAACTCGGGCCGGGAAATGATCTTGCGAGTCACTCCGGGCAAATTCGAATCGTAAAGCGGCTCCGCGAGGGGAGTTGTCCACAGCTCGATCGAGGAGAACATCTGCGATCGTGCCAACTCCTGAACAAGCGGCAGAAATACCACGTTGTCCCCGAGTTGAATGACCTTGAAAATCAGAAGGCGAGATCCCATGCGGCACTCAGATTAGTTCCGGACGGACGGACGTTTGACGGATCGGCGCAAAGTTCGCAACGCCCCGCGCCCGAAAACGGCCGAGATCGCCCACATTACGAAAAATCGAGCATAGGGCCACAATGCGAGAACGGAACCCCATCCCCATCCCCAGTGCTTTCGAAAAAAGTGCGCCCGGGTAGGCCAATACAGCAGGGACTTGGGGCTGCGCATCCCGGCGAAAAGCGTCCGAAACGGAAGGGGGCTTTCTGTCCAGCTTCCAAGCGTTGCGGTTTCGTTCGCTTCGTTGTCGCAGATCAAAAAATTGAGAATCACGCTTTTGAAACCCGCAGCGCGAATGCGAAGGGCATAGTCGGCATCCGCCCAGTTATGAAAAAGTCGGGGATCCATTTCACCGACGGCTTCGACGATGTGCCGAGGAAAGGCCACGCAGTTTCCTCCGAACGAATCAATTTTGACGATTGATGAGGAGTCCGGGGCGACTTGGCAGAGTCCCCAAGCGGTCCTGATCCATCCTCCATAAAAAAATCCGGATGGAGCCACCGAAAGGGCTGAGGCGACACATCGATTCTTAAGCGCATACGCACGAAGCGCCTGGAGAACACCCGGGCGCGGGCGGCAATCATTGTTGAGCCAGATCAGACAAGGCGTTCCCGGGTCGGCAATCCTCATGCCCAGGCGCATCGCCCCCCCCCACCACAGGTTTCCATCTCCCGACACAATTTTTATCTGAGGCCAGATTTTCTCCACCTCCTCGACGGTCTTGTCGCTCGATCCGTCATCGACGAGGATGATTTCGGCCCAGTCGAGGACGCCCTCCCTGGCAAGATTATCCAGACAGCGGAGGGTGATGTCTTTTCGGTCATACGTGGCGATAACAATGGACGCCTCATAGGGGAAATTTTTAAGATCCACTTTTGACGGCAATAAAAACAGCCTGGGTATTTTGCCAATTCAAGAGTTTCGAGAGGGCCGCGCCAATGCCTTCCCAAATTTGCCCTCCTAAAAGAGTCGCGGGAATTCCCATCCCCAAACCCAGCCCCTGAGTGAGCAAGCGATTTGTGGACTCGTTCGCATAGAAAGGTTGGACGCGGTAGCTCCAAGGGTCTCGCTCCTCATAGTCTCGGAGAGAAAGATTAGCATTGGCAACCCAGCCCGATACCATGTCCCGGTCGACTTTCCAAAAGTGGTGCGCATTGTCTTCCAATTCATTGATTGGAACGAGCCCGAGAAAGCAGCCTCCGGGGGCAAGGGTCTTTCGCAAAACTTTTAGAAATGCGACCGGATCGGGAAGATGCTCGAGAACGTGGCTACAGATGACCAGATCGTAAGTTTGCTGAAGCAGTGGATGGTCCTGCCACGAATCGACATCGATAACCTGCATATTCACATGCCTGTGACCTCGATTTTGAAGCATCTGCTGGACCTCTTCAACGGTCACAGGATCCTGCTCCACGCCGTAGAGTTCGGCTGAGAACGGGAGATAGCGAAAAAAAGTGCCTGCTCCGAATCCGTAATCCAAAATCCGTCGATTTTGGAGTTCGATTCGATTCTTCTTCAAAATCTGAAGCGCGGGGAGAACCTTGCCCATTCGCATGTAGGACATGTGATGGAGGGAGCTTTGGCGCCCCCGATAGCAGGTTTCGAAGAGTTCCTGGGAAGGGGGAGGATTCATAAGATTACCCCGTGGCGAACCCGGTTAGCAGGAAAGCGTTCGACCCGGTTCATGTCGCTTCGAGCTCGTAATCGAAAACCTTTTCGGACTCCTCCTCAATTCGACCCGAGACAGTTGCCTGCTCCCGCCGGGCTAACTCCAGCAGACACATCGCGATGACGAAGAACGGAAAAATACGGTCAAAAAAACCAGTATACCAGAATGGAGGGTTTGCGGTGAGGAACATGATCGCGATCCACAATTGCCAGGGGCGCGCATTCTCGCGATTTCTCAGAATAACGAACGCATTCCAGATCCCTCGAAGGCATCCAGCGACGAAAAAGAGCGTTCCTACTACGCCGACGAAATCCAAGGTGCTCACCAAGCCCGAGTGGTAGTTTTGAATCGCCACGAAATATTGAATGTTGAGCGTAGGGTCGTTCATCATCCATTGCATGGCATCGATGCGTTCGTCGTAGGCAAGGCCGCGGCCGAGCAACCATGTCTCGGGAAAAATTCGGGCAAAATAATAGTCTCGAATTTGCGCGCGCCAGGCAAAGCCACCATCCGCATCATCTTTGGTGCGCCAGTCCCAGTCACCGGGCAGCCACGAAAGAGCGCGTTGCATGGGAAGGGGGAGTTCGGCGACCTGCTGGTGAATGAAAACCAGAGTGCCTATCCCCAGAAGTCCGCACAGGCACACCAGAAGGAAAGTGGCCTTCGACCGCGCATACGCTGCGATAAGGGTGCCTAGGGCAATTTGGGCTACGTAGGCGCGATATCCTGAGAGCGCTGCGAGGAGAGCTCCCATCAAGGTTCCGCCAGCTTGGGTTAACAGTCGCCGAAGATGTGGTGCTCGCTGGCAGGCGAAATAACTTAGGCTAAGAAAGGCGATTCCGAGACCCAGCTCACGAAGGCCCGCAATCCGGATCATGGAAAGTTGCGCCCCTTGGAAGGCCGCCATCAACTCAAAGTTCTGATCGTTGTAAATAAAGAATGTAATCGGCAAGGCGGACGGAATAGCCAGGTTGATCAGATCGAATCCAGCCGTGATGATTCCCGGCACCACGCCGATCCACGGAAGAAGGGGAAGCTTGCTCAGATCCAGTTTGCCTGACAGCAGGAGATAGCTGAGGCCAAGAGATGCGATCGAGAGCACGGCCAATCGTCGGCCGACACTTTCTCCGATGCCAACGAGGGCCGGAAATCCGTGGAAAAAGAGGACGACGGTGAATCCGGTGATGCATATGAAAGTCCATTTGCCTTCGATCTGGCCGAACAATCCTCCGTGGAAAGGAACGGTCAGGCACCAGCGAATGATAAGTGCCAAGGCGAAAATTTCCCAATAGCCGACTCCCAGGCCGGTTCGTCCGGTCAGCAAGCTACAGACAATGCAGATGATCACCAGCCAGGAGGGAAAGGAGGACGTGATGGCGAGCAGGACGATCCCGGCAAGCACAAAGACCGGCATCATGGAGTCGGAGGTCAAAAGCGGCCCCATGGCCAGCGCGAAAATGCACGCGGCGGCGATGACGGCTCCTCGAATGAATGAAGTGAAATTGATGTTCACGAAGCGACTGTAGGGAACGGGTGGGGGGGGAAAGATTCAAGAGTTGATTGAATCACCTCGATGATCCGCGAAGGCGCGATCTCCGTGATGCATTTAGCCTCATCGAAAATGCATTTCCAATTGCAGTGATAACAAGGAAGGGGCCGATCGATCCAGTGCTGACGCGGGGGAGAACCCCATGGGGCGAAAATTCCGTGATGCCCCCCCCCGAGAATGAAGATGCCGGCCTTGTCGAGTGCGATGGCCAGGTGGGCTGGTCCCGATTCCATCGAAAGAACCATCCGGGAACCGGCGATCAGCTTCGCTGCGCATTCGATATTTGGCGTGATGGACATGAGCACAGAACAGCCCGGTTGGTCAGCAAGCGAATCAACCAACGACATCGCGGCGGCTTCGTCCGCGTTGCCCGCACAAAATCGGATAGCCGTGAAATTCATCTGTCTGGCCGCGCGGAGCACGTCAAGCAGGCGATCCGGCGGATAATTTCGGACGAAGTCGCTCCCGTAGGGAAAAACCAGCAGCTCCCCGTTGTCACGGGTTGGAAAAGTCGTCAGTTTGGGGGCGATTTCCTGAGGCGAGCATGGTTGTCCCATCAGAAGAGACGCAACCCGGGCATGCGCCTCCAGTTCGAGGGGGGTGTCTTTCACGTCGACGGGATACGACGCCGAAATAACCCTTCTCCAAGGATATTGTGGCGGCTTGGCCGGCATCAGCGGGCAATCGTCAAGCAGGATGATCGTAGCCGGTGAGAGCCAGGCAAGAAGCAGTTCGTGCACAACGAATCGTTGGTGTCGTAAGCAAGCGACTTGTCGACCGCGCAGAGGAAGAAGCCTTTTTCGGAGGGCAAATAAGACTTGGAGAAAGTGGGGAACGTTCTGACTATCGTCGTAAATTTCACTGACAATCAGGGGGAGTTCCGGAAATTCGCGAGCCGCCAGCGATCGGGAAACTTCAGAAACAATGAGGGTCGCAGGAGCCTTCAACGTCTCCCGGGACCAGCGATCCAGGCGGCGAATGCAGCCCGTCGCCAATATGAAATCGCCCAGGCGATCAGGTTTGAAGATGATCAATCCTCCGGAAACCGGCGTTTGCGTCGTTACTGCCAGTCTTTGCAGAATTCGAAGAGTTTTCCGCATGAGCCACTGGCGAAGATCGGCTTTCATTTTCGCCAAGTATTCTAGGAAGGATGCTTGCACGAGCCGTTAGGAAATTTGCCGGCGGCGGCGCCTTCTCGTGAGCGATCCGAGCTGGTGTCGCAAAGTCATCCGTCAAGGTAATCTCCGAATGACACATCGATTCCTCTCCGAGATGCGAAACTTATCATGGACATCCCGGTCTATCGAAGCGAATGCAATGACATCCCAATAAAGTGATTGAATAGAGTTTAAGTGATAGGAAACGAGGTCTCGAAAACCGTCTTGTTGATCCCGATCGAGCGAAATGAGAAAATTACCAAAATTATCATAAATCATGAACTGCTCATAGTTAAGCGAAACCAGAAAATCGAGAAGCGCATGGGCGTCTTCCCCTTGCTGGCCAAGCAACTTGGGGTCGACTTCAAAAAGCAGCACGGGTTGAGTTCGCGTGAGATAATCCCTGGCCGAACGGAGAACCGTCCCGTCAAATCCGTCCGTGTCGACCTTCAGAAATTTGGCATCCGCGAATTCGGGGAATTTTTTCAAAATTGTTTGCATTGTTGCCAAGGGAAGCGAGTGATCGGCATTCCGGTTTCGACGGATGGACGCGCTCCCCGGAGTGTGTTCAATTTCAAAAGCGACCGCGCCGTTCTCCATTCCAACAAAGGTTTCCGCTAGTTGAATGGTTCCCAATCGAGAAAGGTTCCGCTTGAGATACGGGAGGATTCGGGGATTACCTTCGATGCACAAAACGGGAATATCGGTCTCAGCTTTTGCCAATGCCGCAGTGTCGCCGATATTCGCTCCGACATCAATCATCCGAAGATCGGGATATTTTTTCCGAAGGCTCGCCACTAGTGGCGTGATTTGCCGATCGTAAAGGGGAAAGATTTCCAAATTGATCGGGAGCGGATGAGAAAGCGGGAGGCTAAGCGTGACATTAGCAATCTCGCGACTCACGGCGGGATCCCACCAGCGCGTCAGCCACCTTTTTGAACGACCGAATGCGCTGCGGACCTCTTCCCCGACCTTTGCTCGGCGAAGAAAAAGTTCCAGATTGCTGATTTGCTGGGCAATCATTTTTTAAAAGGAGAGTTTTTGGCGAGGGCCAAGCAGACATCGACGCTATTTGCCGGAAGGACAATCACCAGATAGCTAAGACACATGCTCATGACGACCCCGGACGCCCCGAAGTATTTCGCGGCAATCGGCATGGCAACTACCGTCGCAACCATGTTTAGAGATCCGTAAACGAGGACACCTTTCAGGCGGCTCAATCCGTTGAGGAGATAGGCCATGGGAACTCCAATTCCGGTGAGAAAGAGCCAAGCGGAAAACCAGTTGATGAGCGCAGGACTGGGAAGTTCGGAGGAAGAGCCCGTCCAAAATTCGATGAGCGCGGATCCAAATTGGGAGAATCCGAGCGCCGCCAGCGCGAAAATGGCAACTGACCCTCCGAGGCTTATTCCAAAGGCCATTCGAATCCATTTGATGTCCCCGGATTGATGAGCTTCGGAGTAGGCTGGCCAAACCGGGGTCAGGGCAATTGTTTGAATCTGCTGGAGAACGCCAACCACCCGTTGGCACAAATTAAATGGCGTGACGGCCGCCGCTCCCAGGGAATTGGAAACAATTAGCTGAGGAGCAAAGGCAAGCACCGACGCTCCGATTTGAGGAATGAGAAATTGCCAGCCCAAATGCGCGAGAGATCGCAGTTCCATGAGAGAAAACATACTCCGCTGAGGACGAACAAATGGAAAAACACGATGCATCCAGAGGTAAGACGCCAGATGCACCAAGGGGGTGGCGATTGCAATCAGGCCAATAAAAAACAAAAAATCGAGTTTGAGTCTGGCACAGAAGAGGATGGCGACAATGGTCCAGATGGAAATAGTCAAATTGATAATTCCCTGTAGCCAGCCTTGTTGAATTCCTGCGAGTAGCCTCGGTATCGTGGAAAGCGGAAGCCCCATGGCAAACCCAATGACGAGCAGAACGAGGGCGAACGAAGTCTGAGAGCGTAGCGCAGGGGTGTTAACGTGGAATAGGCTCGCCCAGTTGAAAAAAGGAACAACCATCCACGAAATCAGGAAGACAAGTGCTCCCACTCCGGCCAGAACAATGGTTGCAGTCCAGAAAACGCGATTTATTTGGTATTCATCATTACGGGCAAAGGCCCCCGCGATTCGATTCTGCATGCCGTTGGTGATTCCAAAGTCCGCGAACGACAGCAGGGCCACCGTGGCTGTGAGAGTCACCCACAACCCGAAACCCTCTTCGCCAAAGGCGTGAATGGCAATCGGCACCTGAGCCACGGATAAGAACATCGAAACAGCCTTGGTGCTGCCAGTGCTCCAGATTGCCAATATCAACCTTCGGGTTCGTCGTCCCGCCCGGGTCTTTGCAAACAGGCTCGAAGTGATGGACTTCATGCGTCAGGCTGAGTCTGGCCTCTCCAACCAGAGAGGCAAATCAGCCAGTTTTAAAACGGTGCCGTTTTCCACGTCGACGACAGGAAGTGAAGCAATGAGTTCCATGCTCTCAAGCGCATTCAAATAATCTAATTTTCCTTCGGTGTTTCTCGATTGTCTTGAAGGGGTCAGAACAAACCCCTCCTCGGCGGAAAGAGTGCGAAAATCCCTAGAAACGTCTCGACGAACAAAAAAGGCATTGGACCCCATTCGATTGCATCCGACGAAGACATAACCTTTCTTCTGGGCGAGATGGCACAGAGCGTTGAGGGAACATCCGAAATAGAGATTCGAATAATGCGCGTGAACTCGTTGGAATTTTGAATTATATGGAATTGATATTTTCGCAGTGGGACCAAACAGGGAGTTATATTCACAGATGACAATCCATGGCTGGAAATCAATTGCTTCCCAGACCCAGTAGTCATTTCCATCGATATCGATGCTGAGAAGCCCGGCCTCGCGAAAACCCTCGAGAGCGGGCATGATGTTGTCTCGATCGATGAAGAGTTGTCGGGCTTGCAAATTCCGTTGCCAATAGATCTTGCTGGATCGAATTCGCGCGATCTGCGCTTCGGAGCCGTCAATGATCAATCCCTGCCAGTAGTCCGAGAGAAGAAGATAGCGAGTGTTTGCCTCGGTGTAATCCTCCACTCCGAATTCGATGAAAATTTCGGGAATGCATGGGAGATGGCGAACGAGGTTTTGAATGATGCCATCTTCTCCAGCCTGGGAGAAAACACTCATCTCGTGTGCCGCGAGCGGCTGGGCAGGGAGATGGGAGAGTTGCTCAAGACGACAGGCCGCGGTGAGGAGGAGTTGAGCATGCTGAGGGGAAACGAGCGCTTCGATTCCCAGCAAGGGTTCGAGGAGATGTCGAATCGCCTCCGAAGGGCCGAACGCTCGGGCGTGGGCGGCGAACGCCTTTAGGCGATCTCGTAACGACATGACAATGACATGGGAAGGTGGGTGAAGCCGGCGAGGATCGCCTTGGGTGCAGTTTCACTGCTTGGCATGAGAAGGTTCTTTAGAAAAGAACTTCTTTGAGCGCGGCTTGCCTGATGATGGATCGAGCGGAGGAAAAGATTGCGACAGCCGATAGAAGGACCGATTGGAGGGCAAGAGGCTCGCTTCGTCGGGGACTTCCCGATGAATGCACATCGCCTCGACTTTTCGCGGTCAGTGGTAACAAGTAGGGGATAATTCCGAATGATGTCTGGTAAAAATTTTCGTGCATGACTGCATGGGGCTTACGAGAGTATCGCGCTCCTCCCGTCCATGAGGTTTCTCTGCGCTCTCTTTCTTGGTCTGGCAATTGTTGCCGCACAGGTATTGCACGGTGGCCTGCAATGGCCCGCGTTTCTCCTGCCTTCGAGCGTGCTTTTGATTCTCGCGGGAGTGATGACCCTTTTCGCGGTGGTAAGAAATCGAGCCCCGGCGGCTCCGGGGGCGGTGATCGGGGTCGCTGTCTTTGCTGGCTACGTGATCTGGAGGTGCGTGCACGGCCTGGATCTTTACCTGAGTCGGGTCGAGCTGCAGCAGACCCTCCTTGGGGCGCTGGCCTTTTTCGTCGCCAGCAGTGGGCTGGGGGATGCGCGGTCGCGATTTGCCTTTCTGGGAATCCTGCTCGTCGCGGCGACCGGGCAGGCCATTCTTGGATTCGTGCAATTCTCGCTCGGTGGATTCTCGGCTCCGCTTGGCTGGTTTTCTCTGAACCTGAAAGCCGAATATGCCGGGCGATTCCTCACCCGATCCCACGGGCTGTTCATCAATCCCAACCATTTCGCGTGGTTCGAAACCTGGGCTGCGTTGTTTTGCGTGGCGCTCGCGTGCTGGGCCCGCACCGGCGTGGTGATGCGCATTCTTCTGGGGTATCTGGCACTGATGTTTCTTGTGGCGGGCGTGCTCTCGGGCAGCCGCGGCGGAATGGCCGCGCTGATGGCGGGCTTGATCACCTTCGGGCTCGCGAGCGGCGCGGCGGTGTGCTTGACAATTCGCCGCGGGGGGCTGCCGATCGTCCTTGGAGTGGGCGCCCTGCTTGCCGTATGCGCTGGCGCGATTTTCACGGTGTATTCCGGGAATTGGGTGGCCCAGGCCCGCGTTGATTCCCTCCAGAGCGTCGATGTGCGCGAATACTACCTGAGGGAAGCCTTTCGCCTGTTTCAGACCTTTCCGTTGCTGGGAGCCGGACCGGAAGCCTTCCGCTACGCGGCGCGGTTGTATCGGGTGGATCAGGACAACCTCTCGGGCGATGCGCTTTTCGCCCATGACGACTGGTTGCAAACGCTCACGGAATATGGCGTCGTCGGGTTCGGGCTCGCCTTGCTCGCGGTCGCGATTCTTCTCGGCGGCGGCCTGGTTCGGTTTCTGCAAACCGTGCGGTTGCGGGCGCTCGGCGGAGATCGGCCGTTCAGCAATTCCGGGGCGATCCTCCTCGGGGCGCTGTCGGCCACTGTGGCGTTCTGCGTGCACAGCCTGACTGATTTCAATCTCCACATTCCCGCAAATGCGATGCTGGCCGGCGCCACGCTGGGACTTCTGGCCAGCACGCTTCCCGGGGAGCGCAAGGGCGCGGCGCGGCTGCCGGTCGTGATTCTGCGAGTTCTGGGAGGAGTGGGGACGGCGACGCTGGTCGGTGCACTGGCACTAATGACGTGGCAACACGGCCCCGCGGATTACCAGAGCCTCGCCGCGGCAAATGCGTTTGCGGTCGGCAACGTGAAGACCGCCCTGGCCCACACGGAGCGTGGCCTGCGGTGGCAGCCGGACGATGCGGCGCTACTGGCGACGAAAGGCCGCGCGCTCTACGCTTTCGAATCTGCCCAAAGCTTCGAGGGGACGAACGCGCTTTCCGAGGAAGCGGTGATGGCACAGGCCGCAAAGGAGGAAGCCCTCGAAGCGCAGAAGGGCGACGCCGCTGACGACGAGGAGGAAGCAGAAGAGGAGGAGAACGTGCCGGCGATCAAGGAGTTGACGCCGGAAGAGCGCCGGAAGCTTTACCAGTCTTCCGCCGATGCCTTCGCCGCAGCCCAGAAGCAGCAGCCCGCGGAGCGCGCCTTTTATGTCGAACGGGGCAAGGCGCTGGCCGAGACCGGCGCGGAGGCAGAGGCCGTGCGCCAGTATCTTGCCGCCATCGAGCTCGATCCGCGCGCGGATTTCACCTACGGCGCCCTGGGGGACTACTTTTACGAGAAAGATCAACTTCCGCGCGCCCTCCGCATCTTCACCCTTGGAGCGCCCCTGATGTGGGAAGGGTATTGCGCGACCCGGGAGAAGGACGTGGCGGAAGAACTTTTCCCGCCTCCCGATGCAGGAGATTCCCAATGATCATCCACGCTTCTCAACGGGTGCTTGGTCTTGCCTTCGCCTTCGGCATTTTGGGCTGGGGATTATTCCTGGCGCCAATTTCCGCTCCGGCCGCGGAGACGTCTTCTACCCTCATGCTCGAGAGTGTTCCCGCAGAGCCGTTCGCGGATGCCGCTGACGAAACGGATGCGGAGCCCGTCCCGACGCCTTCGTCTGCGACCGGCAGTTCCGCGACGGAGAAGCCAATGGACCTGCTGAGTCCTCCGCCAGTCACGGAGCGAGAGTCCCCCCTCGTATCACTCTGGGATTTCGTGACGCAGGCGTTCGAACTGAGTGGTCCTGGGGATCCCAATCACCCTGACAGGCTGCGACTCACCATCGCCACGAATGTCGGTTACGACGACAACGTCCTGACGACCAAAAACGACCCCATTGCCAGCGGCACGGCTGGCCTGAACGGGACGATCTCCTACAACCTGGGCTCGGAGCGCCTGAAGATCGCCAGCTCGCTCGCGCTGGGGACCACCTATTACGATAACCGGCCCGGCGACAGCACCGATTACAACGGCACTTTTGGCGGGCAGATTTCGTATTACGCGACCAGACGGCTTCTCCTCTCGGGCAATTTCTCGATTTCCTATCTTTCCCAGCCGAATCCGACCCTCATTGGCGGTGTCTCCCGGTTTCAGGGTGACTACTGGGCAGCGAACATCGGTATCGACATCAGTTACAACATCCGCCCCCGGTTGTCGGCCCGGCTGGGATTCAGCTTCAGCGGCATCCAATATACCGATGAAGTCATCAACCAAGGCTCCGGATTTTATCAACAAACCTACCGGATCGGGCTCGATTACCTCGTCTCTCCGCGGGTGACCCTCACGACGGAATATCGCTATAGCCCGCTTTCGTATTACGAAGCCGATCAGGATTCGACCGGTCACATCCTGACTGTCGGCTTCATCACGTCGATCACCCCAAAATTGAAATGGACGCTTCAGGGCGGCGTGGAGGCGCGACAGCTTCAGAATGAGACCCAGGGTGGCTCCTCGGAGTATCTCGGGCCCTTCCTGGAAACGGATCTCGCATACACCTTCGCGCCGAACTCGTCCCTGGTGGGCACCCTGCGCTACGGCACTGAGCCTTCCGGGGTGGCGGGCATCTCGGTGCGCGAGACATTGCGCGGCAGCCTTGGGATCGCCTACGCATTCACCGGCCGGCTCACTGGCAGCCTGTCGCTGTCCTATCAGCATGACAATTACGATCAGCCCGGCGACCAGAGCGATTTCGCCCAGCAATTTACCACGGCCTCCGTCGGACTGGCATTCCGCATCAACCCAGCGATCTCCGTGAACGCCAATTACACGCGTTCTGCGGTGCAGTCGGATTTCGAAGCCGATGAATATACCCGGGGCGTCACGACTCTCGGCTTGGAAATCATTTTTTAGAATCTAGGTTATCCCGCTCTCCCCTTGGTCCGATTGACAATCGACATCGCCGCACGTAACGCTGACACTCCCGTTTTTTCTGCAATGAACGAACCTCCCGCAAACAAGCTGCACCTTCTCGACTACCTGCGCGTCGTGCGAGTGCGCTGGCCGATCATGCTGGTGATCTTTCTTCTGGTCGTCACGACGACCGTGGTCATCACCTTGCTTTTGCCGAAGCAATACGAGTCAACGGCGCTGATCCAGGTTCAGGAAAACAGCAACTTCGAGATCTTCCAGCAAGGTGGCATGCGCGGGGGAACGGACCCCCGCTTCACGAGCACGCAGTTCGAGATTCTCCAGAGCAAGGAGGTCCTCAATCCCGTCATCGAAAAGCTCGATCTGGCCAAGAAATGGGAGGAGCGATACGAGATCAAATCCAAGGAACTCGTCTACAGGAAGCTCAAGCGGATGATGTCTCTCAAGGAGGAGCGCAATACCGATCTCATTTCCATTTCCATCCTGAGCCCCAGCAAGGAGGAGGCCGCCGACATCGCCAACAGCCTCGCCGAATCCTATCAGCAGGCGCGCATTCGGGAGCAGCAATCCTGGGTCAGCAAATCTCTCTCCACTCTCGAAGCCGAGGTCGAGAAACAGCGCGACAAGACGGAGAAGCTCCGCGGGATCGCGGCTGATTTGCGCGTGAAGTCTCAGATCAACGACCTCAACCCCGAGAGCGTCGAGGATCCCATGCAGGCCAACGAGCGCGTGCTCATGAGCGTGGAAGAAGAGGTGAGCACGCAGCGCCTGAAAACAGCAGCATGGGCGGCCAAATACGACCAGATTTCCAAGATGTCGGACGACCAGATCATGGCCAGCATCGCCACGCTGGAAGTGGAGGACGACACGATCAAGACAATCCTGCCCCTCTATCAGGAGGCCTCTTCCGAAGAAGCGCGTCTGATCAAGGGCGGTTACGGCGCCGAACATCCCATGGTGAAGGCGCAGACCGCCAAGAAGGATACCTACTGGAAACAGCTTTCCGGAAGAATCGAAGGCCTGCGCACTGCGCTGCTGGCTCGCCTGAACACGGAAAAGGACTCGTTGAAGAATCTCGAGGAAAAGCTCGCCGAGAGCCGCGAGGAACAACAGGAGTCCAAAACGAAGGCGAGTTCCTATTACGAGGCGAAGAACAATTACATCCAGTCGAAGAAGGTTCTCGAGGCTGCGGAAACACGGTTCTGGACCGAGATGATGCAGCGCAGCATGCCGCTGAATCCGGCCATCATCTGGGAACGCGCGGAGCAGGCGGAGTTTCCGGCACGGCCCCGAGTCGCCCTGAACGTCGCGCTAGGAATTGTCTTCGGCCTGATGCTCGGCTTCGGCGTCGCGTTCTTCATCGAGTATCTCGACACCAGCGTGAAGACAATGGAGGACATCGAGACATATTTCGGCCTCCCGGTCCTCGCGGTCGTGCCGCGTGGCGTGGGCGTGCTAATGGATCTTCCGCCCGGGGCGCCCGATGCCGAACCCTATCGAATCCTGCGCACGAACGTGGAGTTCAACCGGAAGCACGCGGACGCGAAGGTGATGACGATGGTCAGCGGCGGCCCGGGCGAAGGCAAGTCGACCACGCTCGTGAACCTTGCCTACACGTTCGCGCAGTCGGGATTGAAGACGATCGTCGTCGACGCGGATCTGCGCCGCCCGACTCAGCACAAGATCTTTGGCGTCAACAACGCGAAGGGGCTGACCGACTATCTCTCGAAAGGCGTGCCGATCGACGAGCTCATCCTTTCGACAAAGGTCGAGGGGCTGAGCATGGTGCCCAGCGGCAAGCTGCCGGCCGGGGCGATCGCGATGCTGAATTCTCGCCGCATGGTCGCGCTCATCAGCGAACTCAAGACGAAGTTCGACATGATCCTGATCGATGCGCCGCCGATTCTGGGCGTGAGCGATTCGTCGGTCATCGTTCGTGCGGTGGAACTCACAATTATCGTGATCCAGCATCGTCGCTTCCCGCGGTCCATGCTGCTTCGCGTAAAGAACGGGGTGATCAACGCCGGGGGCAACCTGCTCGGCGCGGTGCTCAATCAGGTCGATGTCCGACTCGACCAATACTACCAGTATCAGACCAATTACTACGGCTACCACGAGGATGCCGAAAAGGAGGCCAGGCAGACTGCCAAGGCCGCCAAGAATGTCACGCCGCCGCTGGCTGTCGCGAGCAAGTCCGCCCGCCCCAGTTCCCGTGACGAATACTGAGGCTTCTTCACTTATGCATTTCCGTTTTGTTTCGGCCTCGTTTTGCGCGGCCCTGCTCCTCCTCGCCGGCTGCGCCACCAAGAGCAACCCGGATGTTCCGACCCTCGCTGCGATGGCCGAAGATTCCGACAATCAGCTCAACGACGCCATTCGGTTGCGCGCCGGTGATTCGATCGACATCCGTCTCGGCGGCGTCCCCCGGGAGGAGATCGAGCAAGTCTCCGGATCCTACACGGTCGATACCGAAGGCTACGTGAACGTGCCGCAGGTCGGCCGAATCGAAGGCGCCGGACTCACGCAGCAGGAGCTCCAATCCGCGATCGAAAACGCTTTCAAAGGCAAGGGCGTCTATACGAATCCGACTGTGACGGTGAGCGTGCCGCTGATGGCTCGCTTTGTGAATGTCGGGGGCGAGGTGCGTCTGCCGCAACGCGTGCAATACACGCCCGACCTCACCGTGCTCGCCGCCATCACGGCCGCGGGCGGCTTTACCGAATATGCCTCGCAGAGCCGCGTGCGGCTTTATCGCGGCATGGAAGTCGTGCAGGTCGACATGCGCAAGATTCGCCGCGACCCGGGTAACGACATTCCGCTTCAGCCCGGCGACACGATCGAAGTGATGCGCAGCTTCTTCTGAGGCCTACGCGTTCTCGATGAGCGCCCGGTTTTTCCAGAAATAGCCCATCCCGGAATAGACGGTCAGCACAGTGGTGATCGTCACCATTACCGGGCCGACCGAGCTCCACGCGACGGGCACCCAGGCGAGACGACTGGAGCTCCAGTCACTCAACGCCAGCAGCAGCAGGAAGAAAATGATCGTGGCCATCTGCCACGCGGTCTTGTGCTTGCCGAGTTTTTCGGCCGGGAGCACCACGCCCTTTGCTCCGGCAAGCAGGCGCAGACCGGTGATAAGGAACTCGCGCGCGATGATAATGATGACTACCCATCCGGGCATGGCTCCGAAGGGGAGGAGGCAGATGAACGCCGCCGCCGTGAGAATCTTGTCAGCGAGGGGATCCATCAACTTTCCGAAATCGGTAATCAGTCCGTGACGGCGCGCGATCACGCCATCGAGGTAATCGGTAATGGTCGCGATGAGAAAGAGGACCAAGGCCGCCGTGTGACTGAAGGGAAATTTCACCGACAGGCACGCCACGAAAAAGACGCTCAACACAAGGCGACCGACGGTGAGTTGGTTCGGCAGATTCATGGTGCGGTGGAGTATCTAGACAACCTCACGCGTCGGGGCAGCGCAAGGTTCCCGCGAAGAAAAGACCGCGAGGATTCGCCGCGAAATGAAGCGGCTTCATGAACTCGACCTGAAGATACCATCGTTCCTCGCGGTTTTCGCGAAATGCCGATTGCCGGTCGCGGGACGGAGAAGATACGATCGCGGTTTCTCAGCTTCTACAATCATGAGCAACTCCGATATCGGTCTAATTGGCCTCGCCGTCATGGGCGAGAATCTCGTCCTCAACATGGAGAGCAAGGGCTTCTCCGTCAGTGTTTACAACCGCACCACCGCGGTTACCGAGAAGTTTGCCGAAGGCCGCGCGAAGGGTAAAAACATCCTGCCGACGAAGACGCTCGAAGAATTCGTCGCCTCGCTCAAGCGCCCCCGCCGCGCGATGATCATGGTGAAGGCCGGCGGCCCGGTTGACGCCGTCATCGACCAGCTCATCCCGCTCCTCGAGGAAGGAGACATCATCATCGACGGCGGCAACTCGCTCTGGACCGATACCCAGCGCCGCGAGAAGGCCCTCAAGGAAAAGGGCCTTCATTACGTCGGCACCGGCGTCTCCGGCGGTGAGGAAGGCGCGCTCAAGGGCCCGTCGATCATGCCCGGCGGCTCGAAGGAGTCGTGGGACGCCCTCGGCCCGATCTTCCAGAAAATCTCCGCCCACGTGGACGGCGAGCCCTGCTGCCGCCACATGGGTCCCGACGGCGCCGGCCACTACGTGAAGATGGTCCACAACGGCATCGAATACGGCGACATGCAGCTCATCTGCGAGGCCTACGCGATCCTCAAGGCGACGATCAACCCGACCGCCGACGAGTTCCACGAGATCTTCGCCGAGTGGAACAAGGGTGAACTCAACAGCTACCTCATCGAGATCACCGAGCAGATCTTCGCGAAGAAGGACGAGGAGACTGGCACGCCGATCGTCGACCTCATCCTCGACAAGGCCGGCCAGAAGGGCACTGGCAAGTGGACCGTCGGCAATGCCGTCGAGCACGGTGTCGTCCTCTCGACCGTGAACGCCGCCGTGGAGGCCCGCATCCTCTCGTCGATGAAGGCGAAGCGCGTCGCTGCGAGCAAGATCCTCCCCAGCTGGACCGGCACGCCTTACACCGGCGACCGCCAGGCGATCATCGACGCCGTCCGCGACGCACTCTATGCGAGCAAGATCGTGAGCTACGCGCAGGGTCTCGACCTCCTCGGCACCGCCAGCAAGTTCTACGACTGGAATCTGAACTTCGGCGACATCGCCACGATCTGGCGCGGCGGCTGCATCATCCGGGCGGCCTTCCTCAACCGCATCAAGGAAGCCTACGAGACGAACCCCGGCCTCGAGAATCTCATGCTGGCGCCGTTCTTCACCGACGTCTTCGCCAAGTCGCAGGCCGGCTGGCGCAAGGCCATCTGCGCCGCCGTCGAGGCTGGCGTGGCGGCCCCCGCGTTCACCGCGAGCCTTGGCTACTACGACAGCTACCGCACCGAGCGCCTGCCCTCGAACCTGCTCCAGGCCCAGCGCGACTTTTTCGGCGCGCATACCTACGAGCGTGTGGACAAGCCGGCCGGCGAGTTCTTCCACACGAACTGGACGGGCCAGGGCGGCTCGACAACGTCGAACAGCTACAACGCCTGATTTCTTGCTCTCTCGCTGCGAGGAGAATGCGCACGAATCGAGCAAGTGTTTCCGGACCGCGAGGAACTTTTCCTCGCGGTCTTTTCTTTTGCAGTGCGCTCCGAATACCGCGCTTGGCGAAAGCGGAAAATCACGCGACTTTTCGCGCGTGGCAATTCTTCAGCGATCAAGATTTTCCCTCGTCGAGGTCGCGCTCTCTCTAGCAATTATCTGCGTCCTCGGGATTTCCAAATCGTTTGGAGCCACCCTTTGGGTTGACCAAAGCTTCCAAGACACCGAATCCAAGGGAACACGAGGAGAGATCTTTCGCACCATTCAGGCAGGGGCCGATCGTGCCAAGCCGGGCGATACCGTCATCGTCAAATCCGGCGTATATCGAGAAAGTATTCGACTTAAGCATGGGGGGAATGCCGGTCAGCCGATCCGGTTTCATGCACAGGGAGCAGTGATCGTTGACGGAGCGGACATCATTGCTCCGCAGAAATTTCGAGAAGTCACCTCGGAAGAGGAAAGACGATCCGGAGTGCGCGTCTGGCGCTGGGACGGTTACCAGGCTCGGTTCCGACTGAGTCCGGGAGGGACGGCGGAGAACGACGCCACTCGGGACGGTTGGGCAAGTCTGGGACCAGCGGGGGTCGAGCAGATCGAAAGATACGCTCGCGCAGACATGCTGTGGATTGACTCCCGGCTGGCGTCAGAAGTGCGACAACGCGGGGCGCTTAAACCATCGCAATTTTGGGTCGAGGTCGATGGCGCGGCAAAAGGGCTCTATCTCGCGCTGGCGGAGGACGATCTTCCCGAGAATCACGTGATCGAAGTTTCGGTTCGCGAAGTTCTTTTGAGTGGCCAGGTTTCTCATATCATCGTTGAAGGGTTTCACTTCACCCGAGCTTCGAACTGGTGGGATTCCGGCGCAATTACGCTACCAGACAACGCGAACGACTGGACGATCACCGGGAATCGCATCGATTGGAACAGCTGGAGCGGGCTGCATTTGCACGGAACCGGTCATCGGATAATCGGGAACGATTTTTGCGACAACGGCGCGCAGGGGCTTTCCGGGGCGAACGTTTCAAACGTCCTCTTCGAACGAAACCAGACATCTCGAAACAATTGGAAAAAATTTCGATGGGAGTTTCAGGGCGGTGGAATGAAGCTCTGCTGGGCGAAGGGAATCCGCGTAATCGATCATGTAGCCGGGGAAAACCTCGGCCCGGGAATCTGGTTCGATATAGACTGCGAAAATATTTCGGTGGAGCGCAGTCGCGTTCATCACAACACCTACGCGGGAATTTTTTTCGAACTGGCAACCGGGGGCGCCGTGGTGCGGGACAACTATTGTTATGCGAATGACGGAGCCGGAATTTTTGTCGCGGAATCTCGAGACGTGAAAGTGGAGCACAATCTCCTGTTCTCGAACAAAAGGGGGCTGGAGCTTCGAAATATCGTCCGCGACGTATCTACTCAGGACGTGCAAATTCATGACAATTTTTTCGTGGATAATGGCATCGGGGTTTTTGCTCCTGACGATCTGGTCGCATTGAGAACCAATCGGAACCTCGACTCTTCCCGGAATCTCTTCTGGGGAAATCTCGCATGGGGCACATATTCGGCGCGGCCATGGTGGGACTTCTCCAAATATATTTCTCAACCCACAACAGGACTTCGTTCCTTCGATCTGGAGGCAACTACGAAAGAATTGGGATTCGAGAAGGATTCCGTGATCCGAAATCCTCACTTCGACCCCGTGCTGAAAGCAACTTATGAGCTTGTCTGGCCTTAGAGAGTCAGGTTCCTCCCCACGGAAATCAGCCGAAAGCGATGACGGTGTTACGTGGGCTTGCCCGACCTGTGAGGTGTGCCCTTTTGTAGCCAACGGCCAGCGCCTGACTCTGTCCGCTGGGCGTTGTGACGCGCACGGTAAAAATATTCGGGGCCGCGGGGGATTCGTTTCTCGCGGCCTCGAACCGTTTCGGGCGAAGCCCTATTCCAGCACTGGCTCGTGGAACGGACTCGAGAGAACGGGGACGAAAGTGATGCGGAAGGTGTGGGCGGGCTCCCAGCGGTTGTCGTTGAGGGCAGTGAAGTCGTATTCGAGCATTACCTTCACCGGCAGCGACCCGAGGTGAACGATCCTGGCGACATCGAGGCCGACGGGAATCGTCCATCCGCCGGAGCCGTTGCGTTTCCAATTGTATTCGACAACGGGGCGGCCGATGCCGACCTGGGCGCCGTCGCCGAAGAAATACTGCGCGGTGTATTGGATCTGGAGCGAGCCGGCGGGGTCGCCCGGGCCGGAGGTCGTCCAGCCGGATTTTATGATGGCGGCGGTGAGAAAGGTCGGCGCGCGCCAGCCGAGGACGCCGCCGCCGCCGAACTGCCACTGGCTCGGGGCGAGACGGGTGTCGGTCGCGGCGGGCAGGGAGGCGTAGGGTCCGAGTGCCCAGGTGAAGCCGAACTCGCGATGGACGGGGCTGAGCGCGGCAAGATAGGAAAAACTCGTGATCCCCGTGATCTGCGCGCCGCTGGGGGTGCCTTCCGAGTTCAGGACGAGCTCGGGAAAATTCAACACGCGCCAGCTGCGGGTCAGCGTGACGGGAAGGGTGGGCTGAAACTCGAGGGTGAAGCGATTGGCCTGCGCGAAGGGGGGGGCGGGCGTGGTCGAGAACTCCGCATCGGTGAAGAGCGCCCAGAGGTCCGAGGTCGGATCGCTTGTGGCCCGGGCGAGGGCGGTGTTCGACATTTCGGATTGCGCGAAGGCGGCCGAAATCGTGCCGAGGAAAAGTGCGGCGATGCCGGGGAGGCGGACGTTCATGCCGCGAAGACCTCGGCGCAGGCGCGGGCGGTATTCACGTGGACGGCGGCGACTTTCGATGTGTCGGGCGTGTATCCGCCGGCGAGGACCCAGGCGACGGGGAGGCCGGCGTCCCGGGCGAACTCGAAGACGCGGCGGTCGCGGGCCATGAGGTCCTCGGCACCGAGGTCGAGCGGGGAATAGGGATCGTCGCGCAGGGGATCGGCCCCGGCCTGATAAAGCAGGATGTCCGGCCGACCACCTTCGAGCAGACGCGGGAGCTGCGCCTCGAGGATGGCGAGCATTTCATCGCCGCGACAGCCGTTCGGAAGAACTGCCGACGCGTGGTTGTCGCCCTCCGGATGGCGCACGGTTGCCACATCGGCATAGGGCACGTTCTGCCAGTAATCGTTCCCGTAGATCGAGAGGGCGAACATCCAGTCGCGGCTCTCGGCGAGCGAGGCCGTGCCGTTGCCGTAATGGAGGTCCATGTCGAGCACGGCCGCCCGCCGGATGCGACCGCGGGCCCGCAGTTTTTCCAACGCAACGACGAGGCCATTGAACGTGCAAAAGCCTTCGCCGTGATCGGCGCACGAGTGGTGGAATCCACTGGCGAGGGCGGCGGAAACCCGCGTCTCGAGCGCGGCAAAGGCTGCGGCGTAAACTCCGCCGCTGGTCAGGAGCACCGATCGAAAAAGCTCCGGCGACCACGGGAATTTCTGAGACTCGGCAAGGGTGCGCGGCTCGCCGGTCCGCACGGCCTCGATGTATTCGACGGAATGGACGTGTCGGAGATCGTCGATCGTGACGGGCGCCGGCTCGTGCAGGTCGAGGCCCGGCTCGTTGCGCAGGGCCTCCGCGACGAGGCGGAACTTGCGAATCGGCATGATGTGCTCGCCAATCGGCGCCTCGTAGCCGGGATGAAAATAAATCGGGATGCTCACGTCGTGGGGAGAATGAGGGGAATCGGGGCGGCGCCTTTGCCGAGGCGATCGAGATTGGCGAACAGGGGGGCCATGTCCGCCGCGCGAAATTCGACCGCATACATTCGGTAGAGACTCTCGACGATCCCGCGCACTTCGTCGGTCGCGATGGATTCCCGGGCCTCGTTGCCAACGAACCGCACGAGCAGCGAAAGCGGCACCGGACGGGGACCGCCGGAAGCATCGATCTCCGCGGGCGAGCGAAAGTCGGGTTGGAGATAGGGGAGTGCATCGGGCGCGATCTTCCTGTAGCCGGCGCGTTCGTAAGCGGTGAGGCGAATGGTGCGCGGTTCGTTGGTCGGATCGGCGAACTCCATCTCGGCGACGAGGACGATCGGGCCGTTACTCGGGATTCCGGCGGCTTCGGCGCAGGCGCGAGCGGTGCCGGCGGGCAGGGCGCGCAGCCAGCCGGCGATGCCGCAACGGCGCCATTCGGACGCGACGAGGTTGTGCGAGAGATGGACGACGGCAAGGGGAAAGCCGGGGCGCACAATGGCCGTGTGATCGCGCACGGCGACGAATTGCCCACCGTGCGTGACCAGCAGGAGCTCGTAAAGCAGGGCGCAGCCGTTCACGGGCTGGTGCGGATCCCATTTGAGCCGGCGCTCCAGCACGTCGACCTGTTCCATTTCGCCGGCGGCGCCGAATTCCTGCCAGAGGGCGTCGTAGGCCGTGCGGAAATGCGGATCGGCGACCGAGCGAATGCGGTGAAGTTCAAACCCGGTCCAGTCGCGCGTCGCGCACTTCGCGTCTCCCGGGGCAAGATCGGCGGGATTCATCCACGGCTGGAGCATGCCGCGATTTTAGGCCCGGCGGGGAGGCGGGGTCATTTCAATTCCTCGTCGATCCACTCGAGAAGCTGCGGATAGACAAGATCGATGCGGGCGCCCGGCTGGGCGGGATCGACGGAATCGTGCGGCACCTGCCAGTCCGCCGGGAATTCGCGCGACTCTGCGCGGTTCTTCCACAAGGCGCCCAGTTCGCGGACGCGGGGCAGGCTGATGGCCGTGTCCGCCGGGCTGGTGACGAGGAGAATGTGCGGCGCGGCCGGCGGAGACTTCCGGGCGAGCGCAAAGACGTCGAGGCCGAGCGCCATCACCTCGCCGATGGAGTGCGTGGCAAAGCGCGGATAGCTGTAGGGGCTGCCGGGCAGATCGGCCTTCACCCGCGGATCCCACCAGATGAAGCCATTCGGCACTCGGCGCAGGAAATTCGCAAGCGGCGAGATTCCCCAATCGGGCAATCCGATCGGCGCGAAAAATGGAGCGATGGCGACCACGAGGGACACGTCGGAACGCGTCTGCGCGATCCAGGCGGCGCTCACTCCGCTCACCGACAGACCGATGACGATGACGCGCTCGCCGTAGCCCTGGGCAAGGTCGACGGCCTCGCCGGCGGAGTCGACAAGATCCTGAGCCGTCAGCAGGGCGGAGTCCGTCGTGAGGCGATCGCGGAGGCCATGATGCGGAAGCCGCAGCATGAGGACATTCGCGCCGCGGGCGTAAAGCTGGTCGGCGAGTTTGCGGAATTGCGCGGGACAGTTCGTGAGGCCGTGCAGGAGCACGTAGGCGTCGCGGGTGCGCTGCCCGTGATCGAGCACAAGGCTCCGGCATTCCTCGCGGACCTCGGGAGGTGGATTCGCCAGGCGCTCGGCGACGCGGGCCCGGGCGGCGGCGTAGTCGGGAAATGGTTTTCCGGCGGGAGGAGAGACGGACCGGGCCGGCCAGAAGGCGATGATGGCTACCACAAGGAGCAGCAGCGCGAGAACGATCCGCCCGATCCGGGGACGGCGTCTAGGAGAGTGGCTGCCTCGCATAGATTCGAACTATGACAAACAGATCCAGAATCTGCAGTGCTACCATTACACCACGAGGCAATGAACTTTGCGTCGCGCAAAGCGGACGGTGACTATCCCCGGCCCGCCGTCGAAACTCAACTCCTTTTCTCGCAAAAATGCAGGTCGCTTTGTTTTCCGCCTGTGCTACGGAAGTCGGATGCTTCGACGTTGTGCGATCTTTGGTGCGTTGGCGGGTCTGTTGATGGGGGGTGGTTGCTCGAGCATGGGCGGAGGAATGCCGAATGGGCAGGCGCAGGTGATGGTGACGGGCGTGAGCGAGGCCCAGATCGAGACGAAGGCCGAGGATGTCTTCCTGCGGCATGGGTTTGATTTCAAGGGGGCGGGCAGTGGGCGCATCGAGTTCGAGCGCGCGGGCGGCACGATCAACAATCTGCTCTACGGCAACTGGCAGGAAAACGACGTCACGACGAAGGTCACGGTGTTCGTCATTCCGAAGGGACCGGGGACTTACGCGCTGCGCGCGCGTTCCGTCGGCGTGCGCCACACGTTTGGCGCGGATTCGGATACCGAGATGTTCGACGTGCAGGGATCGCGCTACGGCGTGATCCTCAAGAAGATCGCGAAGGAACTGGCCGAGGAGAACGGCGAAAGCCCGCCGCGCTAGCGTCAGCGCAGCTCCTCGGGCAGCAGCGGCTGGAGGTTCTTGATGCGCTGCACGTCGTTGCGGTGGCAGACGAGCACGGCATCGTCGGTCTCCACGACCACGAGATCGCTCACGCCGCAGAGCGCGACGGTGCGGGAGTTCGAAATGATGATGTTGTTGTGGGCGTCGAGCACGGCGCTGGGGCCGTTGATCGTATTGTTCGCCTTGTCCTTGCCGAGATGGGTGGGCAGCGCGGTCCAGGTGCCGACATCGTCCCAGTCGAACTCCGCCTGGATGGCGAGCACGCTCTCGGCCTGCTCCATGATCGCGTAGTCGACGGAAATCTTCGGGAGTTTCTCGAATGTCTCGGCGAGATACGCGGTCGGGTCGCCGGCCGGGAAATCGAGAATGAACTTCGCGAGATCCGGTTGCAGGCGCTCGCATTCGGCCACGAAGCTGGCTGCCCGCCAGAGGAACATGCCGGCATTCCAGCCGTAGTTGCCGCTGGCGACGTATTCCTCGGCGGTGTCGACGTCGGGTTTCTCCACGAAGCGCTCGACCGCCTTGATCTGGCTGCCTTCGGGGGCGGGTGACAGTTCCTCGCCGAGCTTGAGATAGCCGTAGCCGGTGGCGGCGAAGGTGGGCGGAATCGAAAACGTGAGCAGCGCGGAATCATCGTCGACGGTCTGCGCGGCGTCACGGAGCTGGCGCTGGTAAGTGAGCGTGTCGTGAATCACGGAGTCCGCCGGCAGCAGCGCGCAGATCGCGTCGGGGTTGCGGGCGCGGGCGAAGCCGGTGGCGCAGGCGGCGGCGGGCGCCGTGTCGCGCTTGGCGGGTTCGGCGAGGAATTGCGAGGCGGGCAGGGACGGGACGGCTTCCCGGCAGGCTTCGATCTGGTCCTTGTTCGTGAGGACGAAGACGCGCTCGGCGGACGCGACGCCGATGGCGCGCAGGACGGCCTCTTCAAGAAGCGTGCGCTTGCTCACGAGCCGGAGCAGGTGCTTCGGCGTGCGTTTGCGGCTCATCGGCCAGAAGCGTTCGCCGGTGCCGCCGGCCATGATGAAGATGAAGAGATTGTCCATTTGTTCGTGTGAAGGATTATCAGCCGAGAGCGGCGCGAGCCTTGGTAATCGCGTCGAGGCGATCTTCCCAGTTTTTTTGTCGTTCGCGGTGCTCCTCGACGACGGCGGCCGGCGCGTTCTGGACGAAGGTTTCGCTCGAGAGCTTGGCCTTCACCTTTGCGATCTCGCCCTCGATCCTGCCGAGCTCCGTCTGCAGGCGCTTGCGCTCGGAATCGGCGTCGATCACGCCCTCGAGCGGCAGGAAGATATCGCCGATGGGGGTCACGCAAATCGCCGCGCCGGCGGGCGCCGTCTCCACGAGGTCGAGCGGCTCGGCATTGAGGAGGATCTTCAGCACGGCGTGCTCGCCGGCGACCCAGGGCGCGGCGGGGCGCAGAGCCCACGCAAATCTCCGGTTCGGCGGCAGGTTGTAGGTCGAGCGGAGATTGCGAGCCTGGGCCACAGCCGCGTGGAGGGCGTCGGCATTCGCGTTGCCATGCACGCCGGTGGCGGCGGGCCAGGGGGCGAACTGGATCGTCTCCGTGCCGAAGCCGAGGCTGTGCCAGAGCTCCTCGGTGAGGAACGGGCAGTAGGGATGCAGCAGGCGCAGCACGCGGCCGAGCGTGTAGTCGATCGCGGCGAGCGTGCCGGCCTTGCGGGCGGTGTCCTCGCCATAGAAATCGGCCTTCGCGACCTCGATGAACTTGTCGCAGAATTCGCCCCAGACGAAGTCGTAGAGCGCCTGCGCGACCTCGTTGAACCGATACGCGCGATAGCCTTCCTCGACGCGGGCAATCGTGGCGTCGAGCTTGTGGAGGAGGTCCTCGGCGAAGATCGAGAGCGCGTGCGCGGCGGGGTCGGCCTCGGGATCGATCGCGCCCTGCATCGTGCGGAAGCGGCAGGCGTTCCACAGCTTGTTGCAGAAGTTGCGGCCCTCCACGACGACCTGCTCGTCGAACTTGATGTCCTGCCCCTGCGGCGCGATGCGCATGAGGCCGAAGCGGAGCCCATCCGCGCCGAATTTCGCGATGAGGTCGAGCGGGTCGGGCGAGTTGCCGAGCGATTTGGACATCTTGCGGCCCGCCTTGTCGCGGATGATGCCCGTGAAGAACACGTCTCGGAAGGGAATCTCGCCGGTGTATTCGAGGCCGGCCATGATCATGCGGGCGACCCAGAAGAAAATGATGTCCGGCCCGGTGACGAGCACGCTGGTCGGGTAGAACTTCGCGCGCGTCGCGTCGTCCATCGTGTCGTGCGCCCACAGCCACGAGGAGAACCATGTGTCGAGCACGTCGGGATCCTGTTCCCAGCCGTCGCCGGGCGACTCGACCTGGCAGCACACCTCGTCGCCGCGCGTCCAGACGGGCACTCGGTGGCCCCACCAGAGCTGGCGCGAGATGCACCAGTCCTGGATGTTTTCGAGCCAGTAGTCGTAGACCTTCTCCCAGCGGTCGGGGAAGAAACGGATGAGCCCGTCGCGCACGGCGGCGCGGGCCTCGACGGTCCTTGGGTATTTGAGGAACCACTGCTCGCTCAGTCGCGGCTCGATCGGCACGTCAGCGCGCTCGCTGTAGCCCACGTTGTTCTGGTAGGGCTCCTCCTTCACGAGAAGCTCCAGTTCGGCGAGCAACTCCACGGCGCGTTTGCGGGCGGCGAAGCGATCCAGGCCGGACAGATCCGCGCCGGCGAGATCGTTCATCGTGCCGTCGGGATTCATCACGTCGATCACCTCCAGGCCGTGGCGGGCGCCAATCTCGTTATCCACCTTGTCGTGGGCGGGCGTCACCTTCAGCACACCGGTGCCGAACTCGAAGTCCACGGCCTCGTCCGCGACGATCGGGATGGCCGCCTCGTTCTCGAGGGGCAGGGGACGCCGCACGGTCTTGCCGATGAGGTGCGCGTAACGCGGGTCCTTCGGGTTCACCGCCACGCCCGTGTCGCCGGGGATGGTCTCCGGCCGCGTGGTCGCGATTTCCAGGAACGTGCCGGGCTGCTCGATGACCTCGACTTGGAAATGCACGAGCGTGCCCTTCTGCGATTTCGGGATGACCTCCTCGTCGCTGAGCGCCGTGAGCGAGGCCGGGCACCAGTTCACCATCCGCTTCCCGCGGTAGATCTGGCCCTTCTTATAAAGATCGACGAAGACCTCCTGCACCTTCGCGGCGTAGGCGGCGTCCATCGTGAAGCGCTCCCGCTCCCAGTCGCACGAGCAGCCGAGCTTCTTGAGCTGGTTGATGATGATGCCGCCGTGCTTGTCCTTCCACTCCCACACCCGGGCGAGGAACTCCTCGCGGCCGAGGTCGTGCCTCGTCTTCTGCTCGGTCTTGCGCAGCGTGCGCTCGACGACGGTCTGCGTCGCGATGCCGGCGTGGTCCGTGCCCGGCAGCCACAGCACCTCGTGGCCCTGCATGCGCGCGCGACGGGCGAGGATGTCCTGGATCGTGTTGTTGAGAACGTGGCCGAGCGTGAGGACGCCGGTGACGTTCGGCGGCGGAATGACGATGGAAAACGCGGGCTTCGGCGAATGCGGATCGGCGTGGAAGACGCCCGATTCGAGCCAGCGGGGATACCACTTCTCTTCAACCGCCGTCGGCTCGTAACTCTTGGAAATCTCGACCATGGAACCGAGCACTGTGCGGCAGGAAGCCGGGGCCGTGCAAGTGATCTGTCTGGCCGTTCCTGCCGCCCACGCCCCGTCCTCCTTCCGCCGAGTCCTCCGCGCAAACCCCAGAAACCCCTTGCGCCGCGCCGCCCTCGTTCCCACCTTGTCACCCCGCATGTGCCGTCGTTGTCCAGGGCTCCCCGCCATTCTGCTGTCCATCCTGCTCGTCCGCTTTGCCGCGGCCGCGCCGGCGACCACTGCGCCCGCGAATACCTGGCACATCGTGAAGATGGACCAGCGGAACTACGTCCCCGTCGCCGACGTCGCCCGCTTCTACCGCATGGTCCGGCTCACGGCCGACGCCAAGAAATTCCGCATCACCTCCGTCAACCGCGTCATCGAGGGCACGGCCGGCACCAGCGAAGTCCGCATCAACGGCGTCAAATACGTCACCTGCTTCCCGCTGCGCACCCGCGGCGACACCGTCTACCTCTCCGCGATGGACGTCACCAAGATCATCGAGCCGCTCATGCGCCCCGGCAAGATCAAGGGCGTGGATCCCATCCGCACCATCGTGCTCGACGCCGGCCACGGCGGCCACGACAGCGGCGCCGTCGGCCGCTACGGCCGCGAGAAGGATTACACCCTCGATGTCGTCCTCCGCGCCCGCGCCCTGCTGCTCCAGGCCGGCTTTCAGGTGAAAATGACCCGCGCCCGCGACGTCTTCATCCCGCTCGAGGAACGCGCCGCCTTCGCCAACAAACAAAAGGGCGCCCTCTTCGTCAGCGTCCACTTCAACAAGAGCAACTCCGGCGGCACCGGCATCGAGACCTACGCGCTCGCCCCCCGCGGCGTCCCCTCGATGGACGAGGCCAGCCTGCGCTACAGCGACTTCCGGCAAAACCCCGGCAACGCCCGCGACGGGGAAAACATCGCCCTCGCCGCCGCCATCCATTCGAACATGGTCCGCTACCTCCCGCTGCCCGACCGCGGCATCAAGCGTGCCCGCTTCGTCGTCATCAAGAACATCACCATTCCCGGCGTCCTCATCGAAGGCGGCTTCGTCGACAACCCCCTCGACTCCCGCTACATCGCGCTGCCCGCCTACCGCCAGCGCATTGCCCAGGCCATCGTCGAGGCCGCCAAGGCCTACACCCGCACCATCACCGGCGCCGCTCCCCAGCCCAGCGCCGTCATCACCGTCGGTCCCGACCCGAACGCCCCCGCCCAGCCCACTCCCACGCCAGCCCCGCCCGAGCCACTCACCCTCGAGCAGACCCTCGACGAAGCCGACAAGGCCCAGACCGGGAAAGCCGCGGCAACGCCCGGCCCCACCGCCATGCCGGCCTCGACGCGCCCGCCCTACCGTCCCAGCGGCAGCCCCGCCAACGACGCAAAGCCCGCCTTCAACCCCGGCAATCCCGCCTTCGGCCGCCTTCCGGCCCCCTTCGACCACTGGAGCGTCCCGCCCACGCCAGTCCCGTTCACCACGGTCAATCCCGCCGCTCCCGCCGACATCTCGCCACCCGCCCCGCGACCGGACGCCGAAAAGCCCTCCGCCGCGAAAGACACGAAGGACGACCCCAAAGCCAAACCGGCCGCGGATGAATCCACGGAACCCTAGGCTGGCTCGCGGCGAGCACCCGTCTCGGCGACCAGTCACGGCAATCTCTCCTCTCCCCCCCGTGGCTTCGCCCTCCGCACCGGTCTTCTCTGTCTCCTCACTTCGCCCGATGGAAATAGGGAGACCGATGGATGGGGGCCAGAAAGACAGGCGAAATATGGCATCGACACCTCCCCATCTTTCTCATAAGGCTCCGGGGTCGCGTGCGGCCAGTTGTCTCGTGAAGTCGGCGTGGCAAATCATTCCAACCACGAAGAAAGCTCCACTCGCATGTCCGACCTCACCGACGCCGATAAGAAATCCTTCATCGACAAGATCATCGCCAGCCTCGGCTCGAACGCCGCCGCGCTCACGGCCGCCGGCTTCGATCCCGCGACCCGCATTACCAACCTCAAAAACGGCGTCACCTCCGTGACGAACGACGAAGGCCTCGTCGCCCAGCTCGACGTCGCTCTTGCCTCCGCCGTGGCTACCCGCCGCACCGACCTCGAAAACAACTACGCCCTCGCCAGCGCCACGGTAAACCTCGTCGAAGGCGTCCTCGGCAAGGACGCTCCGCTCGTGCGCGACCTGCGCCAGATCCGCAGCGGCTTCTCGCAGGAAGCCAAGCCCGTCCCGGCGGTCAAATAAGCCTCATCCGCGCGGCGGGACGACGCGCGGCGCCACCCCGGCGACTTCCGTCGTTCCGCCCGCGACCTGTTCCGTTTGCCCTCCGACATGTCCCGTCCCGCAAACGACCAAAGTCGTCTCCTCGACGCCCCGTTCCGCCCGACTCACGACCCAAGTCGCCGCCTCGCCGGGAGAGGTCGCCGGCCTCGCGACATCCGTCGTTTGCCCTGCGCCCCTGATCGTCGAAGCAACGACGCGCGTCGTTTCGCAAACGACCCTGGTCGTCTGGCAAATCAGCCAGAACATCAGCAAGTTACGAAATTCCCCAAAGCCCGAAAAACAAACGAGCGGAGCTGTGAAGCCCCGCTCGTTTTGAAAGAAAACGCTTTTGAGCACGATGTATCCGCCTGGCGGATAGGGAAGCGGCTTGCGCTATCTAACTTTGTCTTGAATCCGAAGGAAGCTACGCACATCGGACTGAACTGGAGCAAGGGAAAATAAAAATACTTTACAAAAAATTAACTAAATGCCATATAGCCCTCGCTTAAGCGACGCTGCCTTGGCCGATCAAAACCTGTCCAAAGGGTTCCCGGGGCCAAGGCAGCGCTCTGAGCGCGAAAGCATTCTAAATGCGCTTTGCCTATTGAGATCCGTGTCACGAGGAGCAGTGTCACTGCTCCTCGTGATTTTCGAGCTATGAACAACTCCCTCCACTTTGCCTTCGACATTGGCCATAGCAGCATCGGCTGGGCTGTGCTCCGTAGCCTCGATGCCCACGATGCGAACCTTCTTGGTTGCGGCGCGGTGATTTTCCAAGCGGACGATTGTCTTGCCTCCGAACGGCGAGGCTTTCGTCGCCAGCGTCGGCACGTCCGGGCCACGCGGTTGCGCATTGCTCGATTGAAAAGCCTTCTGTCGCATCTCGGAGTTCTTTCCGAAACGGAGCTGAATGCGGTCACTTCGTCGAGTCCGTGGCTGCTCGCTGCACGCGTGCTGCGGGGCGGGCCTTCGCTTTCGTGGCGGGAACTCTGGGATGTGCTGCGCTGGTATGCGCATAACCGCGGCTACGATGGCAACAAGGCCTGGAGCCGGCAGGAAATCGACGCGGCGGCGGAAAGGGAGGATGCCGAGAAGGTGCAGAATGCGCGCACGCTACTAGACCAATACGGCACACGCTCCATGGCCGAGACCTGGTGTGCGGTGTGCGGGCTCGATCCGCTGGGAACGAGGGCGTCGTGCGCGCTGCCCGGCGACAAGCGGCCGAAGGCGCTCAATGCAGCCTTTCCGCGTGAGATCGTGGAGGGGGAGGTCGCCCGCGTGCTTCGGTCACACATCGGCGTGCTGCCTGGAGTCGACGAGTCGCTTGTCTCGGCCGTGATGACGGACTGGACGGCGTTGGCCTGTCCGGCGATCCGCTTGCCACTGCGGTATCGAGGCGGCCTGCTTTTCGGGCAACTCGTTCCGCGGTTCGAGAATCGAATCATTGCCCGCTGCCCCATTGCCTACGAGGCCATCTATCGATCCGTGCTCGACGATACGGGCGACATCGCCGCGGCAAAGGCGGCGGCGGACAAGCAGGCGAAGGTGCCGGCCGCGAATTGCCCCGAGTTTTTTCGCTATCGGTGGGCCATGCAGGTGGCAAACGTGCTCCTCACCACGCCCGGCGGCATGCGGCGACTCACCGCCGAGCAGCGCCGGGCTCTCGACGAGACGATGCGCGACCGCGGGGGAATGACTCGCGGGGAATTCAAGGACGCCGTGCGGGCGCTCACCGGCGGAGCGCCCGATAATCTCGACCAGATGCTTCTTCACGAGGACGCCGACAAGGCGCTCGTGCTCGATCCCGTCCGGCGCGCGATGCGGCGCAAGGAGGTGGCGTCGCTGCTCGACACGCAGCCAGAGCGCCTGCTCAAGCGGGCGGCCGGCCAAATGCGGCGAGGAAAACGGCTCACGCTGGGTGCGATCCGCGTCTGGGCGGGAGAGGACGGAGGGGCCTTCGACGCGGAGGTGGAGCGTCAGCTCGATGCGGCCAATACGAAACGCGGGCGCAAGACCGCGCCGCCGACGCGCGAGGGACTGCTTTCCACGGAGCTGCGGGTGGAGTTTCCCGGCGGCCGCGCGCCGCACAGCCGCGAGGTGATGCGTGCCGTGGCCGATTTTGTTTTTGCGGGCGAGGGGCATCCTGCCGAGGAAGGCGGCCCGCTTTTCCGCAGCGAAGCCATTCGCAAGGCTCAGCTCCAGCGGGCCATCGACGAGCAGACGAACAACCATCTCGTGCGCCACCGTCTGCGCATTCTGGAGCGGCTCCATCGCGATCTGCTCGCGACGTATGCGAAGGGTGAAGACGTCACCCGGGTGACGATCGAGGTGAATCGGGATCTGCGAGAACTCTCTGGAAAAAAGGCGAAGGAGATCGCGCAGGACATCGGCTTGCGCCTCAGCAATTTCAAGAGCGTTGCCGCGAAGTTGGAGCGGGAGCTGGTCGGGAAGGGGATCGCGATCACCCCCGGGCTCATTCGCAAGGCGCGCGTGGCCGAGGATCTGGGCTGGACGTGCCCCTACACCGGACAAACCTACGACGTGCTCGACCTCGTGCATCGTCGCGTGGACAAGGACCACATCATTCCCCGCAGCGTGCGGCCGAGCGACGGACTCGACGCACTCGTCATTACCTTCAGCGAGGTGAACCGCATGAAAGGCAAGCGCACGGCCGTGAAGTTCATCGAGGAAGACGGCGGAAAAGCGGTCGAGGGCCGGCCGCAACTGACGCTGCGCACGCCGGGTCTCTACTCGGAGGCGATCAGGAAGCTGGAAACCTTCAAAGGCCATGAGGATGACAAACGCCGGAAGCGGAATCGTCGGCGTCTGCTCGAGCTGCGCGACTACGTCGAAAAGGAGTTCGTGCCACGCGACCTCACGCAAACCTCGCAGCTCGTGCGCCTGGGCGCGCAGATTCTGGAGCGGGAATACGAGGGGCGGGAGATGAAACCGGTGATCACTTCGCTGCCGGGAAGCGTGACGGGTGCGGTGCGGCGGTCATGGGATTTGCTCGGCTGTCTCGGCGCGGCGAATCCTCTGGTGATGGACCCCGCGACCAACGAACCGCGCACGAAGACGGAGATTCGCGATATCACGCATCTTCATCACGCGCTCGATGCCTGCACGCTCGCCTTCACCTCGCTCGTGCTGCCCGGAAAAGGACGCGACGGCAGCGCGTGGGAATTGCTGGTGCGGAGGAGATTGAATGCCGAGCAGCAGACGAAGGCTCGGGAGTTATTCAAGAACTGCGTGGAATTCGAGAAGGATGGCACGCTACGCCTCATCGATCTTCCGAAGGCGTTCAAGGAACAGATTCGACAGCGCATTGCCGAGCGGCGGGTCGTGCAGCATCTGCCCTCCGACATGTCCGGCCTGCGCGCGGAACTCAATGCGTGGCGAGTTGTCAACTCGATGCCGGATGAAGATGGAAAACTTCTCCTTCGCCAGCGCATTCGTCAGCCCGACGGCAGGCGTCCGTTCAAAGAGCGCCGTGAGAAGCCTGAAAAGCTCGTTGGCCTGCGTCCCGGGAAGCTGCAAAAGCTCAAAGGCGCACTCGTGATCGGCGATAACTACGGCCTCGCACTGGACCCCGAGCCAACAATCATTCCTTTTCACAAGGTCTGGAATCGTCTGCGGGAGCTTCGAGAAAAGAACGGCGGCAAGCCGGTGAGAGTGCTGCGCAACGGAATGCTCATCGAGGTGCCGTCCGGTCGTTACGCTGGAGCTTGGAAGATATTTTCCGTCAAGAACAACACCTCGGGAATCGCGGTCGATATGGCGCGACCGGATGTCGTGCGTCCCATGAACAAGACGGAAAATAGTCGCATCAACGTGCTCCTCGCCTCGCTGCTTCGAGACGGGATGAAACTTCAACCTGTATCGCTCTGCGGAATTGCTCCGAAATCTGAGGCGGTGTAACTTATGGCCGATGAAACTCCGGTTGGATTTGCTGAAGGAGCTGACCGCTCAGGACATCCTGGAGGAAGCGGCGGCGAACCAGCACCGTTACAAAGCCGAGCCCACTTTCTCGAAAACTGGGACTGGGCATCTCTCACCGCGATCAATCGAGGACTCTGTGCGCGAGGCGGCGCGCAGCACGGCCTTGGGCGAGAAACTCACGAAGCGGTTGCCCGAGAGTGGGAACAAAAGCGGCGGGAAGAGCTAAGCCT
>DATCRI010000048.1 GCA_036569045.1 Chthoniobacterales bacterium
GCTTTCCAACCTCGTCGGCAACGCGGTGAAGTTCACCGAAGCGGGCAGCGTCGTGGTCTCCGGCCGGCTCGTCTGGCTGGAAGGCAGCGAAATGACGATGGAGTTTCTCGTGCGCGACACCGGCATCGGAATCGAGAAAGAAAAGCTCGCGCATCTCTTCGAGCCGTTCATGCAGGCGGACAGCTCGATGTCGCGTCGCTACGGTGGCGCCGGGCTTGGTCTCGCGATCTGCCGTCGACTGGTCAATGCCATGGGCGGAAAAATCTCCGTCTCGAGTGAGCCGGGGTGGGGGACGACCTTTGCCCTGACGGTGCGGCTACAGCGCGACGCGGCGAAACCCGGCGATCCTCCACCGCAGTTCCCGGGCCGCCGCATCGTGGTCGCGGAGGCGAACGACGCCCTGCGCACGGCGCTTCTCGAGCAACTTGCCTCGTTCGGTGTGGAGACGGCGGGCTGCGCGTCGCTGGCCGGAGTTCATGCCGCTTTCGACGACGAGAAGGCCGTCGATCTCGTCGTCATCGACTCGATGCTCACGGACGATCCGACCGGGCTGGCCGACTACGCCGCCGCCGCGAATATTCCCGTCCTGCAGCTCGTGCCCCTCGGCGTGCCAGCCTCGGAACAGCCGCCAAACCTGCCCGGCGAATGGGGCCGCCTCGCGAAACCCGTGCATGCGAACGCCCTCGTCGGAGCGCTCTCGGCCATCTTCTCCGAGCGGGCTCTGCCAGGCAAGATCCCCATTTCGGAATCGGCGGAGGAAAGCCTGCTCTCCGCCGCGAATCCGCGCTCGACGCGCATCCTCGTCGTCGAGGACAACGTGGTGAACCAGAAGCTGATCCGGCGCATGCTCGCCAGCCTCGGCTTTGTGGCCGAGGTCGTGGACGGCGGCGAGAAGTGTCTCGAGGTTTGTTCGCAGACGGCGTTCGACCTGATCTTCATGGACATCCAGATGCCCGGCCTCGATGGCCTCGAGACGACCGCGAGACTGCGGAAACGAGGCGACCAGGCCTGGATCGTCGCGCTCACGGCCCACGTCATGAAAGAGCAACGTGACGAATGCGTGGCCGTCGGCATGAACGACTTTCTGGCGAAGCCGATTCGGAGGGAGGCGCTGCGTGCCGTGCTCGTGACCTTTCTCGGCGGCGTGCCGGCCTCCTCGTAGCCGCAAGTTTTTCCCTCGCCAACCGCGCGGGGGCTTTTGCATCTTGCGCGCCTTATGTCCGTTCTCGTCGTTGGCTCCATCGCACTCGATACCATCAAGACTCCCATCGAGGAGCATGCCGATCTCCTCGGAGGCTCGGCCTCCTACGCCGCCGTGGCCGCGGCCTTTTCCGCTCCCGTGAACCTGGTCGGCGTCGTCGGCGATGACTTCCCGAAGGACCACGTCGAGCTCTTCCGCAGCCGCCGCATCGACATCGCCGGTCTGCAGATCGTCCCCGGCAAGACCTTTCGCTGGTCCGGCGAATACATGTGGGACCTGAACACCCGCGAAACGCGCTCCGTCGAACTGAACGTCTTCGAGCACTTCACGCCCACGCTGCCGGAGGCCTACCGCGCCACGCCGATCGTTCTGCTCGCGAACATCGCTCCCGCGCTGCAGCACCACGTGCTCGATCAGATCGCCGATCCGAAATTCATCATCGCCGACACGATGGATCTCTGGATCAGCATCGCGAAGGAGGAACTCGTCTCGCTGCTCGCCCGCGTCGACATGCTCATCCTCAATGACGGCGAGGCCCGCCAGCTTACCGAGGAGACCAGCCTCATCCGCGCCGGTCGCAAGATTCAGGCGATGGGGCCGAAATACGTCGCCATCAAGAAGGGCGAGCACGGCTGCCTGCTCTTCGGCGAGGGCGAGTTCTTCAGCTGCCCGGCTTACCCGCTCGAGGACATTCATGATCCGACCGGGGCGGGGGATACCTTTGCGGGCGGCCTTGCCGGCTATCTCGCGAAGCGCGGCGGCCGCGTGACCTTCAGCGCTCTGCGCTCCGCCGTCGTTCACGGCAGCGTGCTCGCCAGCTACAACGTCGAAAAGTTCAGCCTCGAGCGGCTCCGCACCGTCACGGCGGAGGACATTACGCAGCGCTTCGAACTCTTCCGGATGATGAGCCAGTTCGAGGTGATCTAACGATTTTTACCACCAAGACACCAAGGCTCCAAGATTTCGAATTCTTGATGTCTCCGTGTCTTGGTGGTGAAAAGAATCAATCTCGCGCTCCGGCCTTCACGATCTCCGCAAAGCTGCGGGGATCCAGGCTCGCGCCGCCAACGAGGGCGCCGTCGATGTCGGGCTGGCTGAGCAGTTCGGCCGCATTCGCGGGCTTCACGCTGCCGCCGTATTGGATGCGCACCTTGTCCGCCGTGGCTGCGTCGGAAAGCTCGGCGAGCACCGCGCGAACGTGGGCGTGGCAATCCTGCGCCTGCGCCGTGCTTGCGGTCTTGCCCGTGCCGATGGCCCACACGGGTTCGTAGGCGATGACGATTTCGAGCAACTGCTCCGGCGTCACGCCCGCAAGGCTGCCGCGAAGCTGGGTCTCGAGCACTTCCTTTTCCTTGCCGGCTTCGCGCTCCTCGAGCGTCTCGCCCACGCAAAGGATCGGCTTCAGCTCGTTCTCGAGCGCGGCGATGACCTTCTTGTTGATGATCGCGTCGGTCTCGCCGAAGATCGCGCGGCGCTCGCTGTGGCCGAGGATCACGTATTTCACGTAGAGTTCGCGCAGCATCGGCGCGCTGATCTCGCCGGTGTAGGCCCCGCTCGTCTCGAAATACATGTTCTGCGCCGCGGTGCGGATCTTTTGGGAACCGCCGAGCAGCTCGGAGAGTTTCACGAGCGCGGTGAAGGGCGGGGCGATGACGATGTCGACGCCGGAGACATCTTCCACCTCGAGGCGGAAGTCCTTCAGAAAGGTTTCGGTTTCGGCCACGGTCTGGTTCATCTTCCAGTTCGCGGCGATGATTTTTTTGCGCATGAGGGTGTTTACTTGTCGTTGAGGTTGGCGACGCCGGGGAGAATCTTGCCTTCGAGGAGTTCCAGCGAAGCTCCTCCGCCCGTCGAGGCGTGGGTGACCTTGTCGATCACGCCAAATTTCTTCGCGGCGGTGGCGGTGTCTCCGCCGCCAACCACCGTGGTCGCGCCCGCGGCGGTGGCTTCCGCGATGGCGACGGCCATCGATTTCGTGCCTTCGGCGAACGCGTCGAATTCGAACACGCCGGCCGGTCCGTTCCAGATGATGGTCTTCGACTTCGCAATGACGGCGGCGAACAGCTCGCGGCTCTTCGGGCCGACGTCGAGGCCCTCGCGGTCGGCGGGAATGCCCTCCTCGACGGTGGCGGCGCCGACCTCTGCGTCGGGCGCAAATTTGTCGGCGGTGACGAAGTCGACCGGCAGGTGAATGCTCACGCCCTTCTCCTTCGCCTTGGCGACGAGCTCGGGAATGATCTCCGCGCCGGCGGGATCGTAGAGGCTGTTGCCGATTTCCATGCCGTTGAGCACCTTGAGGAAGGTGTAGGCCATGCCGCCGCCGATGATGATGTCGTCGGCGCGGTCAAGCAGGTTGCGAATGAGCGGAATCTTGTCGGCGATCTTGGCGCCGCCAAGGATGGCGAGGAGGGGACGCTGCGGATGCTCGAGCACCGCGGCGAAGGCGGTGAGTTCCTTCTCGACGAGCAGGCCGGCGACCTTGTCCGGCACTTCGATGCCGACCACGGACGAATGCGCGCGGTGCGAGGTGCCGAAGGCGTCGTTCACGTAGACGTCGCCGAGCTTCGTGAGGCTCGCACGGAAGGCCGCAATGTCAGCGGGATCGGCCTTCACCGAGTTGCCGTCGGCGTCCTTGGCCTTGCCCTCTTCCTCGATGTAGAAGCGGACATTTTCGAGCAGGATAACTTCGCCGGGTGCGAGCGCGGCGCAGGCGGCCTCGACTTCGGGGCCGACGCAGTCGTCGAGGAATTTGACCGGCTTGCCGAGGAGTTCCTCGAGCTTCGCGGCGACGGGCGCGAGCGTGTATTTGGGCGTCTTCCTGCCATTCGGGCGGCCGAGGTGACTGGCGAGAACGACGGACGCGCCCTGCTCGAGCGCGTATTGAATCGTGGGAAGCGCGGCGGTGATGCGCTGGGTGTTCGTGATTTCGCCGGTCTGCTTGTCCTGCGGGACGTTGAAGTCCACGCGAATGAACACGCGCTTTCCGGCGAGATCGAGGTCCTTGATCGTTTTTTTAGCCATGTGAGGAGAGGTCGTTGAACGAGGGAAAAGGAAAAAGGGGGAAAGGAGTGTTTTTCTCCAGTTCCCCCTTTTTCGCGTGATTCAGAGTGTCAGAGTGGTTTTTTTACCCGACGATTTGCTTGAGGAGATCGACGGTGCGGTTGCTGTAGCCCCACTCGTTGTCATACCAGCTCACGAGCTTGAAGAAGTTGCTGTTGAGCTCGATGCCGCTGCCGGCGTCGAAGATGGACGAGTGCGTGTCGTGGATGAAGTCCGACGAAACGACTTCGTCGCCCGTGTAACCGAGAATGCCCTTGAGATAGGTCTCGCTGGCCTTCTTCATCGCGGCGCAGATTTCCGCGTAGCTCGTGGCCTTGGTCGTCTTGACGGTGAGGTCGACAACGGAAACCGTGGGCGTAGGCACGCGGAACGACATGCCGGTGAGCTTGCCCTTCACTTCGGGGCAGACGAGCGCGACCGCCTTCGCGGCGCCGGTGGTGGAGGGGATGATGTTGATCGCAGCGCTGCGGCCGCCCTTCCAATCCTTCTTGCTCGGGCCGTCCACGGTCTTCTGCGTGGCGGTGTAGCTGTGGATGGTCGTCATGAGGCCTTCCTCGACGCCGAAGCCTTCCTTGAGGAGCACGTGCACGACCGGCGCGAGGCAGTTCGTGGTGCAGGAGGCGTTGGAAATGATGTGGTGCTTCTCGAGGTCGAGTTTGTCGTCGTTCACGCCGAGCACGACGGTGATGTCCTCGCCCTTGGCGGGAGCGGAAATGATGACCTTCCTGGCGCCGGCGTCGAGGTGGCCCTTGGCCTTGGCGGCATCGGTGAAGAGGCCCGTGGATTCAATGACGATATCGACGCCGAGATCCTTCCAGGGAAGGGCGGCGGGGCCTTCCTTCACGGCGAGGCACTTGATCTTGTGACCGTCAACGACAAGCGTGTCGTCCTCGGCGAGGGACGGATCGGACTTTTCGCTGTAGACCTCGCCGGCGAATTTGCCCTGAGTGGAGTCGTATTTGACGAGGTAGGCAAGGTTGTCGGCGGGAACGAGGTCGTTGACTGCGACCACTTCGATTTCCTTGCCGAGGAGGCCCTGTTCCGCGATCGCGCGAAACACGAGACGTCCGATTCTGCCGAAGCCATTAATGCCGATTTTTGCCATGATGATGTTGAATGAGTGTTGCTCGTGCGACAGCGGCTACATCTGAGCCCGAACGACGCCGTCCGTGACTTTCCCCGCCTCGATAGCACGTCAATTAAATCGCGCCGCTTTGGGGGCGTCAACTGTCAAACCCCGGGCGTGAATTTTTGGATGCGTTCCACCTCGTTCAGCACCGCCTGGGCGACGTCGTCGTGGGATTCGCCGGTCGAATCCACGCGGAAATCCGCCGTTGCCGCGTAAATTTCCCGACGCGAGGCGAGCAGGGTGTCGAAGCTCGCGCGGGGGTCCTCGGTCTGGAGGAGGGGACGCTTCTTGTTGCGGGAGACGCGCTCGAAGAGGGCATCGGGATCGGCATCCAGCCAGACGACCGGGCCGATGCGGTGAAGGGTCTCGCGGTTTTCCTCGCGGAGGATGATGCCGCCGCCGGTCGCGAGGACGATGCCGGTGCGCCCGACACATTCGAGCAGAGCGGCAGTCTCCAGGTCACGAAAATGCGTTTCGCCATGCTCGGCGAAGATCTGGGTGATCGAGCGGCCCGCGCGCGTGGCGACGAGCTCGTCGGTATCGACAAAACGGTGGCTGGTCCGGGTGGCAAGACGGCGGCCCACGGAGGACTTGCCGCTCCCCATGAAACCAATCAGGACAATGTTCGGGAACACCCCGCTACACTTTCATGACGTTTTTGGCACGCGAGCCTTTTTCGTCCTGATAAAGTTCGTATTCCACGTCCTCGCCCTCCTTGAGCGTCTTGAACCCCTTCGCCTGAATGGCGGAGAAGTGGACGAAAATGTCACCCGAGACCTCAGGATCGACAATGAACCCAAATCCCTTTTTGTCGTTAAACCACTTTACTGTTCCTCGAGCCATAAAACATCTACAAATCTGTGCCGCCGCCGGTCGTCTCGCTCCGGGACGTCGTTTCCGCTGCGCCTAGAGATTTTCCCCATGGGCCGTCAATCGGTTATTCGCTACAAAAATCACCGGAATCCGCATATACGAACGCTGATGGAGAAAAAACCGCTTGTCGGAGTCGTGATGGGAAGCACTTCGGACTGGGACACCATGAGAGAAAGCTCTGCGTTGCTGGAAGCATTCGGCGTGCCACACGAATGCCGCGTCGTGTCCGCCCACCGCACCCCGGATTTGCTCTCCCGTTATGCAAAGTCCGCGCAGAAACGCGGCCTGCGCGCCATCATTGCCGGCGCTGGCGGGGCGGCCCATCTGCCGGGCATGCTCGCGGCCCACACGCTCGTCCCGGTGCTCGGCGTGCCGGTGGAGAGCAGGGCGCTCAAGGGCATGGACTCGCTCCTGTCGATCGTGCAAATGCCGGCCGGCATTCCTGTGGCCACGTTCGCGATCGGCGTCGCCGGCGCGAAGAACGCCGCAATCTTCGCCGCCGAGCTGCTCGCGCCGGAGTTCGAGGGCGTGCGCGCCGCGCTCACGAAATTTCGGAAGGACCAGACCGCTGCCGCCCTCGCCAGCAAGCTCGCTTGAAAACGGAAGTCCTCGCGGCGGACGACCCCGCCACGCTTCGCCGCGCCTCCGCCGCCCTGCGCGCCGGCGATCCCGTCGCCCTCCCGACCGAGACCGTCTACGGCCTCGCCGCGGATGCTCTGAATCCGCGGGCCTGCGCCCGCATCTTCGAAGCGAAGGAGCGCCCGCTCAGCGATCCGCTTATCGTCCATCTCCCCGGTCTCGAGTGGCTCGAGCGCCTCACCGAGGCCGACGGCGTGGCGATCCGGCTCGCCGAGGCCTTCTGGCCCGGCCCGCTCACGCTCGTGCTGCCGCGGCGGGAGATCGTCCCGGACATCGTGACTTCGGGCCAGGAAACCGTGGCCGTGCGACTGAGCGCGCATCCGGTTTTTCGGCAGATCGCCATGAATGCCGGCACGCCGCTCGCCGCGCCGAGTGCAAATCGCTTCGGTCGCATCAGCCCCACGTCGGCCGCGCACGTGCTCGCCGAGCTCGACGGTCGCATCGAGCTGATCGTGGATGGCGGACCGTGCGCCCACGGCATCGAGTCGACCATCGTGCTGGTCGCCGACGGGCATTTGGAAATTCTTCGTCCGGGTCCGATCACCGCGGAGGCGTTGTCCGTCTTCGCGCCGGTGCGAACTGCCGGGCGAGGGGATATCGCGGTGCCGGGCAGCCTGAAGAGCCATTACGCGCCACGCACGCCGCTCGACATCGTGGCCGAGCCGGTCCCGAACGCGCGGGAGGGGTTGCTCGCGTGGAAACCGGTCGACGCAGCCGGATTCGGCGCCGTCGAGGTGCTCTCGGCGTCGGGCGATCCGCGCGAAGTCGCGGCAAATCTCTACGCGGCCATGCGCCGGCTTGACGCCGCGGGATGGGATCGCATTGTGGCGCTGCCCGGGCCCGAGGAAGGTCTCGGCATCGCCATCATGGAACGACTTCGAAAGGCCGCCGCGCGTGGGTAGTCACAAGCTCAATACGAAGGCCTCGGGCATCATCGCCCTGGCGGTGATGTGCTCGCGCGTGCTGGGCCTCGTCCGCGAGGTGGTCTTCAGTGCGCTGTTCGGTTCGCAGCTGCTCGGCATTTTCATCGTCGCCTTCCGCGCGCCGAATCTTCTGCGCGACCTCTTCGCGGAAGGCGCGCTTTCGACGGCTTTCATCACGGTCTTCTCGAAGAAGATCGAGCGCGAGGGGCCGCAGGCGGCCTGGGTGCTGGCCTCGAAGATGATGACGCTGGCGACGGTCTTCATGAGCGTGGTGACGATTCTTGGCGTCGTCTTCGCCGAGCCGCTTGTGGGGCTGCTCGCGTGGGGCTTCTCGCCCGAGTTCAAAAGCCTCACCGTCCTGCTCACGCAGATCATGTTTCCCTTCATCCTGCTCGTCTCGCTGGCGGCGCTGGTGATGGGAATGCTGAATTCGCGCGACGTCTTCGGCGTGCCCGCGATGGCCTCGAGTTTTTTCAATATCGGCTCGATCGTCGGCGGCCTCGCGCTGGGCTGGTGGCTGGATCCGCATTTCGGCGAACGCGCGCTCATCGGGCTGGCCTGCGGAACGCTGCTCGGCGGCCTGCTCCAGCTCGCGATCCAGATTCCGAGCCTCGGCAGGGTGGGCTTCTCGTTCCGACCGGATTTCAAATGGCGCGACCCCGGTGTGCGCCAGATTTTGCTGCTGATGGTGCCTTCGGTGATCGCCGCCAGCGCCGTGCAGGTGAACGTGCTCATCAACACGAGCTTCGCCTCCAGTCTCGGTCCGGAGGCCGTAACCTGGCTCAATAACGCCTTCCGCCTCATGCAGCTGCCGATCGGCATCTTCGGCGTCGCGGTGGCCACGATTACGCTGCCCGTCGTTTCGCGGATCGCGGCCAATGTCGACCGCAGCGCATTTGGCCCCACGCTCGGCAAGGCGTTGCGACTCGCCGTGTTCCTCACGCTCCCGTCGGCGGTCGGTCTGTTCTTCCTCGCGCATCCGATCATCTCGCTCATCTACGAGCATCACAACTTCGTGTCGCGCGATTCGCTGAACTGCGCCGCCGCCCTCCAATTCTACGCGCTCGGGCTCGTGGCCTATTCGGGCATCAAGGTGCTGTCCCCGGCCTTCTACGCGATCGATCGCAAGTGGACGCCCATGTTCGTGAGCTTCGGCTCCATCTCGCTGAACATCGCGCTGAACTGGTATCTCATTTTCCACGCCGGCTTTGGTCACCGCGGCCTCGCGCTGTCGACCGCGCTCGCCGCCACGTTGAATTTCTTGATCCTCTACGTCCTGATGCACCGCACGGCGGGCACATTGCACACCGGCCAGTTGCTCAGCGCCGGGGTTCGCTGCGGCCTCGCCGCCGCGGCGATGGGGGCGGCCTGCTGGGCCGCGACGACGTGGCTGCACGCCTGGCTGTTCGAGGCGCCGTTTGTCGTGCGTCTGGTCAGCCTCGGCGTGGTGGTCGGCGCCGGTGGCGCGATCTATCTCCTTCTCTGTCTGGCGTTTCGGGTGGAGTCGACCCGGGACGCCCTTGCCGCGATCCGGCGCAAGCTCACCCGAAAGGGTTAGGAACTCCGGCGCAAAATTCCGGCGACTGTTGGTATTTTCTCATATCCATCTGAGAAAATATCACGGCGCTGTGGGCTGAAGTTGCTGCACTATATTTGCAATTAATGCCTCGAGTGGCACCCGCGGTGCTTTGAATGGGGTCCGCTCGAAGTCGAGCCAGCAACCACCAAAAAACAAAGAACCATGATTTTTCCGAACAAATGGATGGGGTCGCTCCTTGCGGCCGGATTCCTTCTCGCGTGCGGTGCGAGTAAGGCGAATGCAGCCCTCGTTTCTTTCGACCTGGAGACGGCGACGCTCGCCGACCTCCAGGCGGCGATGGACGCCAAGGCGCTCACCAGCGTCGAACTGGTGAACATCTACCTCCAGCGCATCGCGACCTACGACCAGGGCGGCGTGAAGCTCAACTCCGTGCCCGCAATCAATCCCGATGTCCTGGCCGAGGCCGCCGCGGCGGATCTTCGCCGGGCGAAGGGCGAAACCGGCCCGCTCCTCGGCGTGCCTTTCGTCATCAAGGGCTCCATCGCCGCGAAGGGCATGCCGTTGACCAACGGCATCAACGCCTGGGTGGACCTCGTGTCGCCCTTCGACGCCTTCCTCCTCGAGAAACTTCGGGAGGCCGGCGCGGTGTTCCTCGGTCACGCGAATCTCGACCAGTTCCAGACCGGAACGGGCAGCTCGGTCTCGCAGAACTGGGGGACTGTGAAGAATGCCTACGTCCCTTACACAAACTCCGGCGGCAGCAGCGGCGGCTCGGCCGTGGCAACCGGGGCGAACATGGCGTTCTTCGCCATTGGTTGCGAAACCGGCGGCTCCATTCGGGTGCCCTCCGATCGCGCGGGCGTCGTCGGCATCAAGTCCAGCAACTCGGTCATCTCCGTGCGCGGCGCCGTGCCGCTCGCCTGCGACCGTGACGAGCCGGGCCCCATGACGCGCTATGCCGTCGACAATGCCAAGGTGCTCGACGTCGTGAGCGCGCTCGATTCCAAGGACGTCTGGAATTTCGTCCAGCTCTCGCCGGGCCGCGCCCGTCCCTCCGGCTACGCCACGAAGCTTGCGGCGGGCTCGCTCACCGGCAAGACGTTCGGCGTTCTCACGAACTACCTCGCTACCCAGGCGGCGATCGATGCGAATACGAGCGCGGCGGGGGACATCAATGCCCTCTTCCAGCAGGCCAAGGCCGACCTCGTTGCCGCCGGCGCCACCGTTGTCGACGTCACGCTGCCGATCAAACCGGGCGACACGTCCACCTACATCGACATCGCCTACACCGGTCGCCGTGACTCCGTTCCGTCCTCGATCGCGGTGGGATCGGAGCCGAAGCGCGTGCTCTACAATCCGGTGACTGCCGACCTCACGGGCAGCATGGTGCCCGAAGCGAAGGCCTTCCCATTCCAGGAGCTCATCAAGGCCGTCGCCACCTCGCCCGGCGACACGGAAGACCAGAAGCTCGCCACCGTCATGCGCTGGATCAACCCCGTATCGACCAGCAGCATCTCGCAGGCGATGCGCGACGCGATCCTCAACAAGACTACCTACGGTTTCAACAACCCGCTCGCCCAGCAGCACTTCCTCGCGGTTCGCTACCAGATCGCGGATTACGAGACCTGGCTCGCGACCGCCGGCCCCGGTGGCACTCCGATCGATGCGCTCATCTTCCCCGTGGCGACGAGCAAGACGATCGGCACGAACCCCAGTGCCGTCGGTGGCTCCAGCTCCGCGCCCGGCCGCACGCTCATCAATTCGTTCTCGCTGCCGTTCGTCGCGGTGCCCATGGGCGTGCTGCCCACGGGTGAGCCTTCGGACCTCGGGTTCCTCGGCAACAAATACTTCGCCGACGCGGATCTGATGGCCATGGTTGGCGCCTACGAGCAGGCCACGAAGAAGCGCATCGTTTCGCCGCTCGCTCCGGCGCTCGCTGAAGAGCACATCGAATACGATCCGGACGCGGCCACCGCGCCGGTCGTCGATGCGGTTCGTCCGGGCATCTCCATCCGCGGCGGCGCCGATGTGAAGGGCTCCGGCAAGAAGGCCCGCGTCTATTTCGGAGGAGGCGCCTACGACAACAAGGGTGTGGCCAGCGTCACCGTCACGGTGCACGGCGATCGCGCCGAGGTGAAGCTCACCGCGAAGGGGTGGGTGGCGTCGAAGTCGATGTCCTTCGTGCGCCAGCTCGTTCGCAAGGGAGTGCGCTCGGTGAAGGTCGTCGCGATCGTCCGGGATTCCGCCGGGAATGCAACGGCGTCCACGAAGACCGTGAAGCTGCCGAAGGAAGACGCTCTCGACATCTGATCGTTCCTCACCTCAACCGGAGCGGCGGTCGAAAGGGCCGTCGCTCCTTTGCCATTTCCCGATGAATTCCCGTTTCTCATTCTCGCCGGCTCTCTGGATCGGAGGAGCCGCCCTCTTGGTGGTGCTCGGCACGGGTGCCTGGCTCCTGCGGCCAGCCGGCCACCCGTCCGCCGCTTCGACGCCGACCCTTCCCCCAGCGACTGCCGCGGAAAAATCCTCCGTGGCTGCCACGCTGCCCGATTCCGTGCGCCAGATTCTTGCGCTGCCGGCCTCCAAGGCGCGCGACCAGAAACTCGCGACGCTTCTCTCCGACTGGCTCGGCCGCGATCCGCAACGCGTGCGCACCTTTCTCGACTCTCTCGGAATGGACGACGGCGACGCTCTGTCGGCCCAGTTTTTTGCCGTGCTTCCCGATGCGTTGCCGCATCTCGACGACCGCGCGGCGCGTTCTCCCTATCTCGCGGAAATGGTTTCCCGGTTGATCGAGGAAACCGCTGCGGACGATCCCCATCGCGCCCTGAAATGGGCGGAGGCCTGGCTGCTCGACGACTCCCTCGACCAGGCCCGCGTCACCATCGCGGGCGAACTTTCCCGGGACAACCCCCAGGAGGCGATTGCCTTGCTTGGCGAGATTCATAATCCGCTCCGGCGCGTCGAGGCGCTCTCCGCCATCGGTGAAGGCTTTGCGGAGAACGATCCCCAGGGCGCCATCGGCTGGGCTGGAACTCTCCCGCACGACACGGAAATCGCGACGGCGATGAACAGCGTTCTCGTGGTGATGGCCGAGAAGGATCCGGCCGGCGCGAAGGAAGCCTTTGGCGCCGTGCAAAAGCGGATCGCGGATAATTATCAGCGCCTCCTCGTGCAGGACCGCCGTCGCCGCGGATTGCCGGATGCTCCTGAGCTCGACGCGCAGGGGAACGAGCTCGTGCGCGACGCCGGCGGCGAGGATACGCCTCCGTCGGAAAATCCCGACTTCAACCTGATGGCCGATGCCTCCGAAACGATCGCCCACGCGCTTGCGGCGAAGGATCCGGCGGCCGCGCTTGCCTGGACGAACTCGCTGCCGGGAGTTCTGCAGACCGGGAGCCGTCGCGCGGCGCTCGGCGCCTGGGCCGAGACGGATGCCCTGCAGGCTTATCGCTACTGTCAGGCCAATGGGTTCCGCGACGCGGAGACCTACGGCGCCGTCTTCTCCGCCTGGTCGGAAAGCGATCCCCACACGGCGGGCCGGGAAGCGCTTGCCGTCACAAGTCCACTGGCCCGGCAGCAGGCCATCACGGGCGTGGTTTCGACCTGGGCGGATGCCTCCGCCTCCGAAGTCACGCAATGGATCGATCGGATGCCAGACGCCGCGGATCGCGACGTCGCGAATCGCAGTCTTGCCGAGGAGGAATCCGGTGATCGTCCGCAGGACGCCTGGCGTCGCGCGGTGTTGATTTCGAATCCGGATGTCCGCCGGTCGGTCCTCGCCACTGCCTTCGCCAGCCTCGTTGCGAATGCCCCGGCGAAGGCTGCGTCCGCGCTTTCCGAAGCTCCCCATCTCACCTCGCAGGAGCGAAGCGAGCTCGCCAGCATGCTCGAGAGTGCCGTCTCCCGGTAGTCGCACCAGCGGGCGGCGGATCTGCGGTTGCGCGTTCAGAATCAGCCGTTTCCTTCAAGAAATCGCAAAAATGTAGTGAGGGAAACCTACCAGTGCGTGGCAGTTTGAGAGGCGATTCAAAATTTGGCTCGGAAAGTGCTTGCGCAAGCAGGATCGATGCCTGATTACGGTCGTGATGGCCGGATTTGAGCAGTCTCTTGGTCTTTCGCTTCAGCAAACGCTGTCGCCGCAGATGCAGCAAAGTCTGCAGGTCCTGCAGGCGCCGGTGCTCGAGCTTCGCAATCTGGTCGAGCAGGAATTGCAGGCGAATCCCGTCCTCGAGGAAGAGGTTCCCGAACATGAAGGGGGAGCCGACAGTCCGGACGAATGGGAGAAGGATCTCAGGGAGGTCAATCGTCTCGACGAGGAGTGGCGGGATTACATGTCGCAGAGCGGGGCCTACGACGGCCGATCGGCCGAGGCGCAGGAACGCCGCGAATTTCTTTTCAATTCCCTGCACACGCCGAAGAGCCTCCAGCAGCATCTCATCGATCAGCTTGCGCTCTCGGAGTTGGACGACGAAGACCGGGAGGTGGCCGACGCGATCGTGGGAAATCTCAATGAGGCCGGGTTGCTTGATGTGACCGTGGCCGAACTGGCGAATCTCACGAACACTCGCCCCGAGCGGGTGGAGCGCGTGCTCGGCGAAGTGCAGGGGCTCGATCCGGTCGGCGTCGCCGCGCGGGACTTGAAGGAATGTCTGTCGATCCAGCTTCGCCGCCTCGGCAAAGCCGAGAGCCTCGAGGCGCGAATCGTGAACGGACATCTCGACGACCTGCTGAAGCGCCGTTTTCCCGAAGTGGCGCGACGCCTCGGGGTGGGGGTGCACGACGTGCAGGAGGCGGCGGATTTTCTGGCTACGCTCGAGCCCCGGCCGGCGCGACAATTTTCCGTGCATATCGATCACGTGATCCAGCCCGACGTCATCGTCGAGGAGGAGGAGGACGGCGGTTTCTCGATCTCGCTGAACAACGAGCACGTGCCGATGCTGCGAATCAGCAACTACTACAAGGACCTGCTGTCCGAGCCGAATTCGCGCGGGCAGGTGCGAGACTACATCCGCGACAAGATCAAGGGCGGCCGGTTCTTCATCAAATGCATTCAGCAGCGCCAGCAGACGATTCTGAACATCGCGCGCGAGATCGTGCGGCGGCAGGAGGAATTTCTGCGTGAGGGACCCGGCGCGCTCCGTCCGATGACCATGAACCAGGTCGCGCTCGCCGTCGGCGTGCACGAGACGACCGTTAGCCGCGCGACGAATGGCAAGTATCTCCTCACGCCCCAGGGCGTCTTCGAGATGAAGTATTTCTTCACGCCCGGCTACCAGACGGAGAGCGGCTCCGACATCAGCAACGAGAGCGTGCGCAAGGTCATCTCCGACGTCGTCGAGAAGGAGGACAAGCACCGCCCGCTCAGCGACCAGGCGATTCTCGAGATTCTCAAGGAGCGTGGCATTCCCATCGCGCGCCGCACCGTGGCGAAATACCGCGAGCAGCTCGACATCCTGCCGAGCCATCTGCGCAAGACGTTTTGAGTTTTCCGGACGGAAGGAATCCTCCCTTCCTTTCCCGACGATTCGTTCGGTAGAAGTATCCCCGCATGATTTCCGAAGAGCAGATTCTCGCCGCGTTGAAGGACGTGAAATACCCCGGCTTCAACCGGGACATCGTGTCCTTCGGGCTGGTCAGGGAGGCGCACGCCCACGGCGCCGACATCCACGCGCGCCTGGTGGTCACCACCAACGACCCGAAGATTCCTGCGGCCATTCACGAGGCCGCCGTGGCCCGGCTGCGGGCGATTCCCGGCGCCGGCAAGGTGGAGGTGCGGATCGATATTCAGGGCGCGCCGACCGCGGCCGCCGGCGCCTCGGGGCCGCAGACGATCGACGGCGTGAAGCACGTGATCGCCGTGGCCAGCGGCAAGGGCGGGGTGGGGAAGTCGACGGTGGCCGCCAATCTTGCCGTCTCGCTGCGCCGTGCGGGCGCGCGGGTCGGACTTTGCGACTGTGACCTTTACGGGCCGAGCATCGCGCTGATGTTCGGCGCGAACGAGCGCCCCACCGCCGATGACGAAAATCGGATCATTCCCATCGAGCGTTACGGCGTCGAGCTCATGTCCATGGGTTTCCTCCTCGATGACGACTCCCCGGCCGTGCTGCGCGGGCCAATGGTCACTCGCTACACCCAGCAATTTCTCCGGCAGGTCGCCTGGGGCGAACTCGACTATCTCATTCTCGATCTGCCGCCTGGAACCGGCGACATCCAGCTCACCATCGTGCAAACCGTCGCGCTGGCCGGCGCAATCATCGTCACCACGCCGCAAGAGGTTGCGTTGATCGATGCCCGTAAGGCCGCCCGCATGTTTGCGAAGACGAATGTCCCGGTGATCGGCATCATCGAGAACATGAGCTACTTCCAGTGTCCGAGCGACGGCGTGCGCTACGACCTGTTCGGAAAGGGGGGAGGGGCTCGCGAGGCGCAGCGGCTCGGGGTGCCTCTGCTGGGTGAAATTCCGATCGAGGTCGCCCTCCGCGAGGGCGGCGACATTGGCCGGCCGGTGGCCGAATTTGCCGGGAACGGTCCATCCGGCACGGCATTTGCTCAAATAGCTCTCACCATCGCTGAAAAATTTTCCACAAATGTAAGTGCATGACTGTGAAGGGATAAGTCGCCATGACATTGACTTTTCTCTGTAGTCCCCCCACCATAACACCCGATTGCATATGAGTTCACCGAAGACCGAGGTTCCTTTCGATCTCGTAAAAAATTCCTCCCTTTACCGCGAGTATCTTGCGGAGCGCGAAGAGATCCTGCGTCACAAATGGATCGAGAGTGAGAAAGCCGGCCGGGATATCGGTTTCGAGCGCGCGTTGCTCGACTGGATCATCAAATACCGGTCCGAGTGGCGTGATTTGCGCGTGAAGCCGGCGACTCCGCCGACGAACGGCGAACGCACGGAGGCGGGCGTGGCCTGACCCCTCCGGCTTTCCTTTAATGCAGTCCCGCGAGACTGCGAAGGAGACTTGAATGACCCAGATTCCAGAGAAACCGGCCACCGTTGTGGTCATGGATGCGGATGCGATCCGCAAGGCGATCCGGCGCATCGCGCACGAGATCATCGAGCAGAATTCCGACGTCTCCCGGCTCGTGCTCGCCGGCATTCCCACTCGCGGCGTCGAGGTCGCGCGTCGGCTCGTCGATCACATTGCCAGCGTCGAGGGCGTGCGCCCCGAAATGGGCGTCGTCGATGTCTCGATGCATCGCGACGATCTGGCCACCCGCAAACGGTTCACCGCGCTCGAGGAAACCCAGCTGCCCTTCGATCTCGAGGGGCGCACGCTCGTCCTCGTCGATGACGTGCTTTATACCGGCCGCAGCTGTCGCGCCGCGATGGATGCGGTGGCTTCCTTTGGCCGGCCGGATCGGATCCAGCTCGCCGTGCTCGTGGACCGCGGCCATCGCGAACTGCCCATCCGCCCCGATTACGTGGGCCGCAACGTGCCGACCGAGCGCACGGAGAAGATTCGCGTGCGATTTGAAAATTCCGACAACGTGCCGGACAGCGTGCAGGTGGTGAAGCCATGACGACGCCCGTGACCTGGACTCGCAAGGATCTCGTGGCGCTCGATGCGCTGAGCTCGGACGAGATCACGCTCCTGCTCGACACGGCCAAGGCTTTCAAGGGCGTTGGCCAGCGCACGCTCAAGAAGGTGCCCGCGCTTCGCGGCAAGACGCTCGTGAATTTCTTCGTCGAGCCGAGCACGCGCACGCGCACGTCGTTCGAGCTGGCCGCGCATCGTCTCAGCGCCGACGTCGTGAACATCGCCGCGACGGCCTCGAGCCTGCAAAAGGGAGAGACTCTCAAGGACACCGCGCTCAATCTTCAGGCGCTGCTCGCCGACATCATCGTGCTGCGCCACAGCTCCGCCGGAGCGGCGCAATTCCTCGCGGAGCGGCTGCAGGCCAGCGTGATCAACGCCGGCGACGGTTCGCACGAGCACCCGACGCAGGGCCTGCTCGATGTCTTCACGATGCGCGAGCGCTTTGGCGATCTCGCGGGCCTGAAAGTCGCGATCGTCGGCGACATTCTCTTCAGTCGCGTGGCGCGCTCGAACGTGCATGCTCTCGTGAAGCTTGGCGCCGACGTCACGCTCGTCGGGCCGACCACGCTCGTTCCGCGTTCGCTGGAATCTCTGGGCGCGAAGGTCACGCATCGCATCGACGACGTGCTCGAATCCGCGCAGGTCATCAATCTCCTGCGCATCCAGCACGAGCGGCAGCGGAAGGAATATTTCCCGAGCCTTGGCGAATACACGTCGCTTTTCGGGCTGACGAAAGCCCGCGCCGCGCGCATTCGACCGGATTGTCTCGTGATGCACCCCGGTCCCATCAACCGCGGCGTCGAGATCGACAGCGATGTGGCCGACGGGCCGAACAACGTCATTCTCGAGCAGGTCACCAACGGCCTCGCCGTGCGGATGGCCGTCCTTTATTTGTGCGCCGGCAACGCCGGAGCTGCCGTATGAGCACCCTGAAAATTACGAACGGCCGGATCATCGATCCGGCGAACCAGCGCGACGAGATCGCGGACCTCTGGATCCGCGACGGCGTGATCGTCGACGACGCGACCTCCGCCCATGAGACGATCGATGCGAAGGGGCTCGTCGTGGCGCCGGGCCTGATCGATCTGCACGTGCATTTCCGCGAGCCGGGACAATCGCACAAGGAAACGATCGGCACGGGCACGGCCGCGGCGGCGAAGGGCGGCTTCACGAGCGTCGTGTGCATGCCGAACACGAATCCCGTGGCCGACAATCCGTCGACAATCTCGTGGATTCACGAACGCGCGAACGACATGGCGCAGGTGAACGTCTTCTGCACGGGGGCGATCACCAAGGGACTCAAGGGCGAGGAACTCGCGCCGGTCGCTTCGATGAAGAAGGCCGGCATCGTGGCGATCACCGACGATGGCCATTGCGTGCAGAACAACGAGGTGATGCGGCGGGCGCTCGAATACGCGCGGATGTTCGACCTGCCGCTGCTCGACCATTGCCAGGACTACGGCATCGTCGGGGACGGGATCATGCACGAGGGCGAATGGAGCGTGCGGCTCGGCCTGCCGGGCTGGCCGCGCATCGGCGAGGAGCTCATCGTGATGCGCAATATCATGCTCGCCGAGCTTTGCGACTCGCCGATCCATTGCCAGCACCTCACCTCGGGAGGCAGCATTCGCCTGATTCGCGAGGCGAAGGCGCGCGGCGTGAAGATTTCCGGCGAGGTCTGCCCGCATCACATCGCGCTCACCGACGAATCGCTCAAGGGCTACGATTCCAACTACAAGATGAACCCGCCGCTGCGCACGGAATGGGACATCGATCTGCTCATCGGCGGCATCGCGGACGGCACGATCGACATTCTCGCGAGCGACCACGCGCCGCACGCCCCCTACGAGAAAGAGGTCGAGCTCGACCATGCGCCGTTTGGCATTCTCGGCCTCGAGACGGAGTTTGCGATCTTCTGCGACGTGCTCGTGCACAAACGCGGAGCGATCGATCTTCCGCGACTCGTCGAGATGCTCACGATCAATCCCGCGAAGCTCCTGCGGCTCGATCGCGGCACGCTCTCCGTCGGCGCTCCCGCGGATGTGACGCTGCTCGACCCGGATGCCGAGTGGACCTACGACCTCACGGAGACGGCGTCGCCGTCGCGCAACTCTCCGTTCCACGGGCACACGTTCAAGGGCCGGGCGGTGCGGACCATCGTGGCGGGCAAGTCGGTCTGGGCGCTGTGAGTGGTTTCTCCGTTCAGGCGACGGTCGGCAAGGCGCGCGCCGGCACGTTGCAGACGCGCCGCGGCGTCGTCGAGACGCCGGTGTTCATGCCGGTCGGCACGCAGGCGACGGTGAAGGCGATGACGCCCGACGAGGTGAAGGCGACGGGCGCGCAGATCATTCTCGGGAACACGTATCACCTGCACGTGCGGCCCGGCGAGGGCCTCATTCGCGATCTCGGCGGCCTGCACCGGTTCATGAACTGGGACCGGCCGATTCTCACCGACAGCGGCGGCTTCCAGGTCTTCTCGCTCGCGAAGCTGCGCAAGATCACCGAGGAGGGCGTGCATTTTCAGAACCATCTCGATGGCACGCCGACGTTCATCGGGCCGGAGCGCTCGATGGAGATCCAGCGCGATCTCGGCTCGGACATCGTGATGCTCTTCGATGAATGCCCGCCGCATCCGTGCTCGCACGAGGATGCCGCGAAGAGCCTCGACCTCACGCTGCGCTGGGCAAAACGCTGCCGCGAGTGGTGGGACGCGCAGCCCGCCGAGGGACGGCCGCTGGTGTTTGGAATCGTGCAGGGCTCGGGCTATCCCGATCTGCGCCAGCGATCGGCGGAGGCGCTCGTGGAGATCGGCTTTGACGGCTACGCCATCGGGGGTGTGAGCGTGGGAGAGCCGGAGCCGGAGATGTTTGCCGCGGTCGAGGCGGCGGAGTCGCATTTGCCGGCGAATCGCGCACGCTACGCGATGGGGCTCGGCACGCCGAAGCAGGTGATCGAGCTGATCGCCCGCGGCGTGGACATGATGGATTGCGTGCTGCCGACGCGGCTGGCGCGCAATGGCACGGCCTTCACCGCAGACGGGACGCTGAGTTTGAAGAACGCACCCTTCGCGCGCGACGAGCGCGTGATCGAGCCCGGATGCGAGTGTTACGCCTGCCGAAATCAGTTTACCCGCGCGTATCTGCGCCATCTCGTGAAGGCGGAGGAGATCCTCGGGCTGCGCCTTGTGACGATGCACAACCTCCATTTTTACGTGGGACTGGCGAAGCGGGCGCGGGCGGCGATTCTCGACGGATCGTTCGAGGAGTTCCGCCGCGAGACCGTGGGCCGGCTCGAAGCCGGTCGGACAGAAATCTAAAAGCAAAAACGGCGGAGATTGCTCTCCGCCGTTTCAAGATGGTTGCCGGTTCGCTTAGAGCGAGGGCGATTGCTGGTAGTCGCGCACGTAGTTGTAACGCGTCTCGAAGCCGAGCTCCGGCGGGAACTCGCTGTAACCGCAATGGATCCAGGGAATGTCGCTCTTGTAGGGCGGACGATAGCTGCCCTTGTAGGTCGGGAAGGGGAAGAGTGCCACTTCGTAGATGCCGAAGCCGAGGCGGGCGAGCGAACGGCCCGTGCCGCGGACGATGCCGTAGCTGAATGCGGCGGCGTTGCCTTCGGAGTAGTTGATCGAGACAAAGGAGTCGATGAGTTCGGAGGAGCCAAAAGCGATGTTGGCGAGCCCGCGGCCGAGCTTACGGGTCGGGCCGTAATCGGAAGCCGGGGGGGACTGGATGTCGGCGAGGGCGACGGATGCGCCAACGGCCAACACGAAAGCAAGGAGGGCGGGAAACTTCATAGCTTGGCGCTATCTAGGGTGTTCCACGGAGGCGTGGCAAGGATTTTTGCGAGGCGGGTCAACCTTCGTCGCGGAGGGCGCGAAAATGGGCGTTTGCGGCGGCCGCGAGACCGGGGAGCGAGTAGCCGCCTTCCAGCACGGAAACGACGCGGGCGTCGATGGCGGCCGCGGTTTCCAGCGTGTCGAGAGTGAGCGTGGTGAAGTCGGCGTCGGTGAGGCGGAATTCGCCCAGCGGGTCGCCGAGGCGAGAGTCGAAACCGGCGGAAATCAGAATGAGCTGCGGCGAAAATGCGCGCACCGCGGGCAGGAACTCGTCGCGAAAAGCGGCGCCGATTTCGGCGAATCCCGCGCCGGCGCGGAAGGGACGATTGATGGTGAGACCGGCGCCCGAGCCTTCGCCGGTCTCCTCCCGATCGCCCGTGCCGGGATACCAGGGGCGCTGGTGGGTGCTGGCGAAGAGAACGGTGCCGTCGGCGTAGAAAATATCCTGCGTTCCGTTGCCGTGGTGGACGTCCCAATCGAGGATTGCGACGCGTTCCACGCCGTGCACCGCCTGGGCGTGGCGAGTGGCGATGGCGACGTTGTTGAAGATGCAGAAGCCCATTGCGCGGCTGGCGGTGGCGTGGTGCCCCGGTGGCCGCACGGCGCAGAAGGCGTTGTCCAGTTTGCCCGAGAGGACGGCGTCGACGGCATTGAGCACGCCGCCGACCGCCTGGAGGGCGACGTCGCCGGATTGCCGGCAGACGCTCACGTCGCCGTTGGCGAGGGAGTCTTCGCCGCGGGCCATGAGCGCGAGCACGGTCTCGATGTAGCGCGGGTCGTGGGCCCGGCCGACTTCCTCGAGCGTGGCGGGTCGCGGGGCAATGCGGGTGGAGGTGGCGATCAGGCCGGCGGAATCGAACGAGTCGTGAATGGCGTCGATGCGTTCCGGCGCCTCGGGGTGATCCCACCCGGTGTCGTGGTTCCTGTAGATCGGATCGAGAAGGAGCCCGGTCATGGCGTCAGTCGGGATAGGCCTTTGCGTCGGCGGCCTGCATGACGTCGACCCAGATCGGCAGGGCGAGGTCGGCGCCGTAACCGCCGCGGAGGATGGTCTGCGGGCGGTCGAAGCCGACCCAGACGCCGCAGGTGAGCGAGCGGGTGAAGCCGACGAACCAGGCGTCGCGGAATTGATCGGTGGTGCCGGTCTTGCCTCCGGCGTGCTTGCGAAGGCCAAGCTGCCGGGCGCTGGCAGCGGTGCCGCGGGCAACGACGTCGTCGAGGATCTCCGCCGTGGCGGCGGCGGCGCGGGCGTCGAGGAAGCGGATCTGCCCGTGGGTGGATTGGAAAAGCACGTTGCCCTCGGTGTCGGTGACTTTCTCGATGAGGAATGGCTGGCGGCGGATGCCCGCATCCGGAAAAGCGGTGTAGGCGGCGGTGAGGTCCTTCAGCGTCGTCTCGAAGGAGCCGAGGCAAAGCGAGGGGAAGGGGGAGACGCTTTCGGCGAGGCCGGCCTGCCGGATGGTGGCGGCGACGTTGCCGAGTCCGGCCCGAAGGCCGACCCGCACGCTGGCGGTGTTGCGCGAGTCGATGAGCGCGTCGGCAACGCGGATGTCGCCGCCGTAGGAGTTGTCCGAGTTGTCGGGATTGTAACGGCCGAGGTCGCGGGGAATCTCGTCACGGCCGAGGCGCGCGTCGGATACGCGATCGCCGGGTCGCACGCCCCTCGCAAAGGCGGTGGCGAAGACGAAGGGCTTGGCCGTGGAACCGGCGGGACGGTGCGCGTCGAAGGCGCGGTGGTATTTGCTGTCGCCGTAGTCGCGGCCGCCGACGACGGCGCGAATGCCGCCGGTGCGGTTGTCGATGGCGAGCAGGGCGCCCTGCAGGTATTCGTCCGTGCCCGCGCTCTTTCGAGGATGCGGATAGCCGGGGCGGCGCTCCACTTGGGCAAGGCGGGCGGACAAGGCTTTCTCTGCGGCGGCCTGCAGGCGGGAATCGATCGTCGTGTGGACTCGGAGTCCGCCCTCGGCGAGGCGATCCTCGGGAAGGACGAGCGCGAGCTCGCGGCGAATCGTGGCCGTGGCCCAGTTTTCTTCCTCGGCGGCATTCCGTTTCGGGGCAAGGCGAACGGGATCCGCCAGCGCGGCGGCCAGCTGCGCGTCATCGACGAGGCCGATCTCGTGCATGCGACGGAGCACGACGTCGCGATTGCGGATCGAGGCCGCGAGGTCGTTGAAGGGCGAGAATCGCGTGGGGCTGCGGATCAGCCCGGCGAGCAGCGCAGCCTCGGAGAGCGAGAGCTTCGCGGCGGGATGGCCGAAATACGCGCGGCTGGCGGTGTCGACGCCGTAGTAGCCCGAGCCGAAGTAGATGCGGTTCATGTAGGCCTCGAGGATTTCCTCCTTCGTGAGCTCGGTCTCGATGCGGAAGGCCAGCGCGGCCTCGATGAGCTTGCGCAGCAGCGTGCGGCCGCCGATCGCGAAGCTGTTACGCGCGAGTTGCTGGGTAATGGTCGATGCGCCTTCGCGCACGCTGCCGAGCAGCAGATTGCGAACGACGGCGCGGGCGATGCCGATGGGGTCCACGCCGTGGTGGCTGTAAAAACGAGTGTCCTCGCGGGTGATGAGCGCATTGACGAAGTGGTTCGAGATGCGGTCGAAGGGTGCGACGATGCGGTTTTCCCCGGCGAGCCGGCTGTAGATCTGGCCGGTGCGATCGAGCACGACGGAGCGCTGCGGCATGTCCTGAATGGCGCGGAGGTCGAACGTGAGTGCGTAGGCGTAGAAGGCCGCGGCAATGAGCGCCCAGAGCACGAGGGCGCAGAGGCCGAGCTTGAAAAAAGCGACGAGAAACGGGTGCCGGCGGCGGCGCGAGGCGCGACGCGATCTGGCGCGCACGCGCCGCGAGGTCTTCAGCCAGAGGCGTTTGAGCGTGGGTTTCTTCCGCACGAGCACTTGCGCACGTTAGACGCCATCGCCATAAAAGCCAGTGAAGAGCCGGTGAATTACGCGTGAAGATCGATATCCTGACCCTGTTCCCCGGCATCTGCCACGGCGCGCTCGGCGAGAGCATGATGAAGCGCGCGCGTGAACGGGGGCTGGCGGAAATTAACGCCGTCGATCTTCGCCAATGGGCGATCGGCCGGCATCGTCAGGCGGACGACATGCCCTATGGCGGCGGGCCGGGCATGGTGATGAAGATCGAGCCGATCCATGCCGCGCTGCAGGCCCTGCGCTCGCCGGAGACGCGCGTCGTTCTCATGACGCCGCAGGGGCGGCCGTTCACGCAGACGATTGCTCGCGAATACGCCCGCGAGCGGCACGTCATCCTGCTTTGCGGGCACTACGAGGGCGTTGACCAGCGGGTGGCCGATCATCTCGTCGACGACGAAATTTCCATCGGCGACTACGTGCTGACGAATGGCGCGCTCGCCGCGCTGGTGGTGACGGATGCCGTCGTGCGGCTGATCCCCGGCGTGCTGGGCGACGCAGATTCAGCGGAACAGGATTCCTTCGGCAACGGCGAAGGCGGGCGGCTGCTCGATCACCCGCACTATACGCGGCCCGTGGATTACGAAGGCTGGCGAGTGCCGGACGTGCTGCTCTCGGGCAATCACGCGGCCATCGAGAAATGGCGTCTCGAGCAGGCGCGGGCGCTCACGCGCGAGCGCCGGCCGGATCTGCTCGAGGATTAAATGAACATTCCGGCGATGCTGGCCGTGAGGTAGCTCGCAAGCAACCCGCCGACCATGGCGCGCAGGCCGAGGCTTGCGAGTTCGCCCCGGCGCTCGGGGACGAGGGCGCCGATTCCGCCGATCTGGATCGCGATGCTCGAGAAGTTTGCGAAGCCGCAGAGCGCGTAGGTCGCGAGCGTGAAGCTGCGGGGCGTGAGTTGTTCCTTCAGCGCGGCCAGGTCGAGAAAGCCGACGAATTCGTTGAGCACGATGCGCTTTCCGAGCACCTGCCCCACGGCGGCGCAATCGGCGGCCGGCACGCCCATCACCCATGCGAACGGCCAGTTCACCCAGCCAAAAACGTGCTCGAGCGTGATGGCATCCTTGAAGCCGAAGAGATGCTGAAGCGAGCCGAAGAGGGCGTTTGCGAGCGCCACGACGGCGACGAAGGCGATGAGCATTGCGAGCACGTTGATCGCGAGAGACATCCCCTCCGCGGCGCCCCGGCAGAGGGCGTCGATCCCGTTCACGGAGGTGCGCGGCACGGTCGTGGAATGCGTGGCCGAAGTTTCGCTCTCGCGCGTTTCGGGGAGCAGGATCTTGGCGACGAGCAGTCCGCTGGGCGCGCTCATCACGGACGCCGCGAGCAGGTGGCCGGCTTCGATGCCCATCTGCGCGTAGACGGCGAAGACCGAAGTCGCGATGGTTGCCATGCCGGTGACCATCAGGGCGTGCAGTTCGCTCGCCGTCATGTGCGGCAGGTAGGGACGGATGATCAGCGCGGCCTCCGTCTGGCCGAGGAAGATATTGCCGGCCGCGGCAAGGCTTTCGCTGCCGGTGGTTCGCATCACCCGCTGCATCACCCACGCCGCCCCGTGCACCGCCCGCTGCAGCACGCCGTAGTGGTAAAGAAGCGTGGAAAGCGCCGAGACGACGATGATGATCGCGGTGATCGTGATGGCGAAAATGACGCCGCCTCCGCCGAGTCCGCGATTCACGGCGCCCTGGTCGGCGAGGGGGCCAAAGACCATTGCCGCGCCCTGCTGGGCGAAGAGGCTGATCTGGTTGATGGCCGCGCGCGCGGCGCCGAAGACGCCTTCGCCGAACGAGGTCTTGAGAATGAGCGCGGCGAACAGAATCTGGAGCACCAGGCCACTGATCACCGTTCGCCACGGAAAGCGGTCGCGCCGGGTCGAGCAGATCCACGTAAAGGCGATGAGCGCGACAATTCCAAGCGCGCTGACAAGCTGGAGAGGCATCGTGCGCGGGGTAGGGAGCGAATTCCGTGCCGCAATCGCGGGAAATTTCGATTGCGCTGGCGGGGGAATCCACGCATGTTCCTCGCTTTCACGGGCTGTGGCTCAGCTTGGTAGAGCGCCTCGTTCGGGACGAGGAGGTCGCAGGTTCGAATCCTGTCAGCCCGACCATTTAACCAAGCCCATCCGAGGGTTTTTCTCGGATGGGGTGTGCTAGGAAAAGGTGTGCTAAAAAGTTTAGGGCACATTTTTAGAAGTCCTCCGGGAATCCGATGGTCACCACGGGGGACGGATCATCCCCCGGCCCAACGTGGGCGATGAGATGCACGTATTTTTTCCTGGTGGAATCGCGGTGCATGATGAGCTCAAACGCGAGACGATCGCCGCCCCGTGATGCCTTCGCTGCTCTGCTCGCCATCCACACGACATCCCACAAGCGGCCCTCTGCGGATTGGTAGGAATGTCGCGAGGGAATTGTCTCGACGACTTGCCAAAGGGCGGCGGTAACTGCCACGGGCCAGCGCCAGCCCGCTTCCCTCGCGGTGCTGGTGACATCAACAAGCATGCCGTCTGCGAGGGCTTGCGCTCGCGTATAGATCGAGATGGGTTCGCCAAAGATTTCGTCGGAGTTCATTACAGGAGCCCTCCTTCCCGGAACGAAAAATGGGTGCTGTCGCCAATGATGACGTGGTCCAAAAAGCGAATCTGCAAGATGTCTGCTGCCTCGCTCACGCGGCGGGTAACGCGGTGGTCTGCCTCGCTCGCGGCGGGGTCGCCAGACGGATGGTTGTGCATCAATACAAGGCCGTAGGCGCTAGCAACAACTGCGGCCCTCATGATCTCGCGGGGATGCGCGATTGCTTCATTCAGACTGCCAACGCTGATGATGTGGTAACCCGTGGGGCGAAGTTTGGTGTCCACTAACACGGCAACCAAATGTTCCTTGTCGGCTTCGAACGAAGGTTCCGGAGAGACAATGTCCCTCCAGAATTTCGCCGCTTCCTGCGGCTCATTGAGAGGTGTTCTCGCTGCCCCGTAGTGGGCCAGAGAAGGTTCGCCGATTCGTGAAAGAACCACACGGAGGGGGTTCGAGGTCTTGGGAATTGTTGTCATAACAATTTTCCCAAGAGCGAGAATCCACGGTGTTCGAGCGGGCCGCCAAAGCCCGGCGGGTCAAGGCCAAGCGAAGCGCAGCACAAATTCTGAATGGAGAACGTAGGAGGGAACCCCGGGCGGCGGCCTAGTTCTCAGAATTTTGGAGAGTCTTGACGCGGAGAGCCGACAAAGTCGGGCGAGTCGAAGTCGCAGACGGAGCGAGAGGCCGGCGGCAACACGGAGGGCAAAGCCCGGAGTCACTTTCAAAGCGAAGCGACCCCAAGGCGTAGCCTATCGTGTTTGAAACGTCGGGAGTTATTCGTTCCGCCGGAGGGACAAACGTGAGTGAAGCAGCGAGCGAGAATGGGCCGTCTCAAGCTCGTCGGAGCCGCTCGCAAATAACTCGACGGAGCTTACCGATTAGCCGGGTTGGCTGTTTGAATTCGTGTTCCCACACGCGGACGACTTTCCACCCGCTCAATTCGAGATCTTGCTTTACTCGGCGATCCCGCTTTTTATTTCGCGCAATTTTCGGCTCCCAGTATTCCTGCCGAGATTTCGGCGGAACAAAGCACTTCGGGCACCCATGCCAGAAACATCCATCGACGAAAATTGCCACTCGGGGACGGGGAAAAATAAAGTCTGGTTTGCCGGGGAGCATCGAGTTGCGCCGCCATCCGCTCAATCCCGAGCTACGCATCAGAATGATCAGCGCTATTTCAGTGGACTTGTTCCCCTTAGAACGAATCGCGGCCATCATCCGCGAACGGGTTTCGGAAGTAACCGCGTCCGCCACAGCGGTCAAACTGCTAGGTCGAGCGGGAGATCTGAAATGTCCTTCAAACGTTTCCCATCGACCAGTGTGCGTAACTGATCTGCTTGGTCTTCCAAGCCGAATTCTTCGAGGGACTGCTGCAACTCTGGAAGGGCAAAGTGATACATGCAGTCGATGTCGCCCGTTCCGAGGGCAACGGACACTAATCGACTCGGCAGAGGTTCTGCCGATACGATGGCTATGTGAGGGAGATGCCCCTTTCGATTACGGATTAGATTGAGCGCCTCGGTTCTGGAGTTTTGAGATCGGTCGCTCCGTATCGTCCACTTACAGGATACCGATGCGTGAAGAACCTCGAAGGGACTCTTGTCGGATCGGATTGATGCACGTATGGCAACGTCATCGTTTACCAGCCATTCATCTCGATTGATGAATCGGTCTGTTTCAGGCTCCCTGGACACTAAAATGTCAGGTTTGATGAGGTAGTCGTTTCCCAAAACGACTTTCAGTTCCTCATGTTCCTTTGCAAGGCGTTCAATCTCGGCCAAGTGGGCGTATTGTTCGAAACGCGAGAGGGCAGCCGCGTCTTTTACATAAAAGTTCCAGCGACCTGGGCGGAGGTGAGGCAGCTTCTCGAAGCAAGTGCGAATGTAATCGCAAACAGCGACTTCAAACTCCGCGCCGGATGTTTGTCCGGCCTGCTTGTCCCGCGTTTCAGGGTCTTCGATGATTCGGGCGGCAATGCCAGCCGCCAGACTGGAACTCGATTTATTCCGTTTGTCAGCATTCGCCCAGACGTTTCCGTCGAAACTGAGGGGACCCTTGAGTAGGGCGGCATGAAAAGAGGCCCTCTGCTCTTCGAACAGCGGCTCTGTCATATCGCGAGCTGGAGTTGGGCGCTGCTCGCGAATGCTTCTTTGATCTTGAGAGCTACTGCCTCGGCCACCGGAGGTGGGAAAGCATTGCCAACTTGACGGTAAGCGTTGGTTTTTTTTCCGGAAAATTTCCACGAGGTAGGAAAGCCTTGCAGAACGGCGCACATCTCGACGGTGAGGCGGGGCATCCCCACGTAATCCGGTGGGGGAGGTTCGTTGGCTAGAGAGATTGCATTTACACCTAGTTCCGCCCAAGCCCGTTTGGCACGAGTGGGCCCAAGATCAGGGCCCCCATGCTTGAAGCTACCCCCGACCAAGGTTGGAGCTATTTCATCGGCATTTTTCGCCCATTCTTTGGCGCCCTTCCAGCCACACGAGGACATCAAAGGGTAGAGCGATTTGCCGACAGTGGTTCTCTTCGTTACGGTTGGCTCTGGCCACTCGAAGTGCGGGAACAAGTCCTTCTTCATCGCGACAAAAACGACGCGTGGGCGCAACTGCGGAACTCCAAAATCGGAAGCGTTGAAAAGCTTCCAGTCGGATTCGTATCCGATACGCTTGAGCTGTTTTTGGAATTGAGAGCGAAAATCTAGAAAGACTGCATCAAGAAGCCCCCGGACGTTTTCGATCATGATCGCCGACGGGCGACATTCTTTGATGATACGAAACGCCGCTGGAAAGAGATTGCGTTCGTCTTGATCTCCTAGCTGTTTGCCGGCTTTGGAGAATGGCGGGCACGGAAGTCCCGCGGCGAGCAGGTCAACGCCTTTGAAATCGGATGCACTCCACGTTTTAAGATCTTCTTCGACTACATTCCATTCAGGTCTGTTATCGCGGAGAGTCTGCGCAGCATGTTTGTTGAGTTCGACGACTGCCAAATGCTGAAAGCCAGCTTTTTCGACTCCGAGTGCTTGCCCGCCACCCCCTGCGCAGAGTTCGATTGAGGTCAGATTGCCGAACATGGCGAGATGGTGCATCCAAGGAGGTGTTTTCGCAAGGAATCGTGCGAGAAAATCTGTCGGAATTTTTCTACAACTGTCCGTTATGCGCTGCTTGATTTTTCTTTTGATCTTTCCTGCGATAGCCCTCGCGGCGGAACCGCAGTGGGAGAAAATCGAGAACTGCTCGCTCGTCGAAGACGGCTACCGCGACGGGGACAGCTTTCTTGTCCGCATCGCACCAAAAACCTTCCGTGTTTTCCGGCTCTACTTCGTGGACACGCCGGAGGACTCGGCCGATCAGCGATACCCCGAGCGCATCGCCGATCAGTCCAAGTATTTTGGCGTTTCGACGACCCGCGCTCTTCAATTGGGCGACGAAGCCGCCACATTCTCCTCAAAGACCCTCGCCAAGGCGTTCACGGTGTGGACGTGTTGGCAGAAAGCGCCTGGGGCTAGCTCACGCCAACGCTACTACGCTCGGATTTCTACGCCTCAAGGCGACCTCGGAGAATTGCTTGTGGCAAACGGACTTGCCCGTATCTACGGCAAACGGATCACGCTACCCGGCGGCACAAGCAGCCGCGATTACCTCGACAAGCTTAGGGCCATTGAATCCAAGGCGAAAGCCGAAGGAGAGGGCGGGTGGAGCGCTAGATGAGTCCCAGCTCTTGGGCGAGCTTTTCGAGCCCGCCTTCGCTGCTGTAATCGATCAGAATCTCACAGGCGGCCGGTTCATCGACGGCGTCTTCCTCCGCATCCGGATCGGGATATTCCGGCACGGTGACAACGACTTCAAAGGTCTTTCCCGCGTAGCTCAACGTCGCCGGTCCATCTTCCAAAACTTCATCGGATTCGGCCATCAACGACTCTTCAATCACGTAGGCCTGTCCGCCCTCGATGACGCCGTGCGGTGGTGAGTAATCCAAGTTTGGATGGGCCTACCGATACGAGAGGGGCATGAAATGGGAAACGATCGCCCTTGGGTGCGAGTTCCACGACGGCCGCCGGTGGTGCAAGAAGACGAGTGACGTTTCGCCTGCGCCCAAGTTGAGTAGCTACCTTATTCGCTACTAACCGAGGTGCTTGTGGATCGTCTCGAAAATCTCGTCGTTTTCGAGATCCCAAAGTTGGGACGGTCCATCTTCTCCCCTCGCGAAAACCGCGATAGAGGTGACGAGCTGCCCAAGGCGCATGTCCGGGTATTTTTCCCATAGACACTCAAGGGCCTCGATCACGTCCGCTCTAGTTGGCATACTGGGGACCCTACACAAAACCTCGGCGATTCCAAACCCATGAGCTTCCCAACAGGTGACGAACTCAAAGCGGCCATCGAGCGTGGAGACGTTCGCCCGGTGCTTCAGGCGCAAACGCCTTACCTCCACGGAATCAAAATCGCGAACGGAGCGGCCTGTGACAAGTGGGCGGAGAAAGGCGAAGTGATGTCCTCGGAGTTTGAAGCGATTACCAGCTCCGAACTCTTCTTCAAACAACGGGGAATTCGTAATGCCCCGTTCGATCTGCTGAGACAGCCATCCTTCACGCCGGGACTAACAACGCCCCGAGCGAGCTTTGTGGTTAGTCAGGCCGCACATGCTCGTGCCGGCATTCCATTCAAACTTCCGAATGGCCGGGAAGTTAACGTGGCTGGGAATGCCAGACTAATCGACCTCGGAGAAGTCGAGTTAGCTTTCGAGGAGATGCGACGAGCTTTATTCCCCAACGCCCCAAGCCGACTTTGTTGTTTGTGGGTCGCAGAAGCTAACGACGCCGGCAAAAAACACATCATACAAATGTTAGCGAAGGGAGATGCTGACAAAATGTTTGTTTTCCCGGTCATCGTGGTCCACGAACGCACCCCTGCAAAAGTAGAGACCTTCTGGTTTAACGAATATTACGCAACCAGAGACCGGAGTTGTATCGAGCGATATTGGGCTGGGGAACCACGTCCGGACGGTGAAGAGCCCACCTGGGAGATTCTCATCGAGGGCAAGCTGTTCATGATTTACAACGAGGACATCGAGCACGTCCGCACGCTCGCTCCGAATTGGCCCAAACCGTAAATTTTCTGCCGGTTTCAATCTGACAAATTCGTCCCGAGGGTGCGAAAAGAGGCCGCTAAGTGATAAATTCTCGAATCTCTACACTAGAATTTCCCCAAAATTTCCCCAAAGCGTTGGAAATGAAAATATTATGAAAATAATTGTTGCGCGGTGAAAACGTCTGCTATATATATATCCCATCGCAACGACACCAGAACCACGAAAATGACATAAAGAAAACACAGCACGAATAAGCTAACGAAAGTTAGCTAGGCTCAGAGAAAGAGCCGAACCCGAAATCGCAATCAATAGATGCCCGATTTCTGACTCTCCGCAAGGGGGTTCAGAAATCGGGTTTTTTGTTTTCCTGAAAACCCGAATCAGAAACCTAAACCTAACTAACTAAAATGAAAATGACAGCATTCTACGACCTCTCCGAAGACGACCAGGCCCTTTTCCGCGCCGCCGAGCGCAAGGCCTTTTTCGCCAACTCCGGAGACTTCTCGGGGGACTATAATTACGCCTCAAACGAAAACACGGAAATCTATCACGAGGGAGACTATCCAACTCGCGACGAGATCGAACAGGAAGGCAAATCGCTCGGAGAAGTCGACGCCAGCGTTTGCGAAGAGTCACAAGGATAACACCTAAAGCCATGGAAAACATCATCAAACTCACTGAGCAACTCGCCGCCGCTGAAACGGCAAAAGAGAAACTACAACAGGAACTCGCAATCCTCAGCCGCGAAGTTACCGCCCGCCTCAACAACCTCGAAGAACTCTAAGCCATGAGCACCTCAACCAAATCCGCCCTCGTTGCAGCTAACTCGGCCTTTTGGGCATCCGCTTGCTTCACAGCACTAATCCTAACACCCACCGTCTACTTCACGGCAATCCTAACCTACATCAACTCCTAAACCATGAAAACAGAAACACTTAAACCCGGGCGACGACGCACGATTGTCGATCCGCGCCGCCTCGACCTAGTCGACTGGCTACGGCACGAAAAATCGGGCGAATATGTCGCAAAGCAGGTTCAAATCGAGTCCGCGACCGGCATCAATCAGGGCGTGCTCAGCAAGCTCCTCCGCAAATGCGGCGAAGACGATCCCACGATCGAAATCGCCGGTTCACTCTACGCCACGCGCTCGGGTCTCACCCGCCGCATCAAAGCTCATAACGAGGGACACTAAGATGATCGCCGAACTAGACGACGTCGAAACCGATCCGCTCTTACTCGAAGAGCGGGAAACAGAAATCGCGGATGCTCTATATGAGCCCGAGGAGCCTAGCGAGGAAGAGCACTAACACACCCTGAAAATGAACCCTGACGAAAACAACGGCTGATCTTCCGCCGAACAAATGGAAGATAAATCAAAACGCTATCTCAGCCTCGTGCGCCCTGAAGACCGGACGGACGCAGAGGAAGACCAGACAACCCCGAACTGCTGCAAGACCAAGCTGGATTTCAAATTCCGCGGTGCCTGGGCATGTGTCGGCGAGATCATGGCTAAGCACCACTTTCGCCACCGCCAAGGCCGCGTCTACTGGATGCCCAAAGGTGCGAATGCCGAGGAAATCGAGGTCACCCCGGATTGGCTGGACACCCGCGCCCGTCGCTACGCCGCCCGCAAGAAGATCGAACTCAAAAACGTCCCCAAAAACTGGGCCGCACAAGCCCTACAGAATTGGGACGTGCTTGCTGCGATCCGCTGCGACGTGATCTGGGGCAAAGAAGATGATCTACCGGCGCTCAAGGTCATTGCATTTGAGTTGGCCCGGCGCGGTTGCTATCTGCGCGGTGGTCGCCTGAACATGGTAGTTGAATACCGTAGAGACGGTAAAATCGCCCTCGAGGAGATCAACGCCGAAGGGCTGCGAACGGCACTCAGCGAATTTAGGATCTACGTCGGCTCGATGGTCGAGACTGACGAATCCAAAGAAAACCGAAAGGAGGCCCGGAAGGAGAAAGACTTGGAACCGCCGAAGGAATACGGGTTCCGAGCCGAGCCGGTCAGCCAAGATCGCGCCAAGCTCATCTACGCCAGCGCGACGGTTCGCACGGCCCTTCCACCCATCGACCGTTTGAACAAGCTCCGGCTTCCCGTTCGCCGTGAAGATGGCCGTGTGGTTCTCTTGCCGGTCGGTTACGATCGTCAGTCCCGCACACTCACACTCAACGAGTTTGAGTATGAAACTGACATGCCAGTGCAGTTCGCGAGAGAGCTCCTGAAGAGCCTCTACAGCGAATTTCCCTACGCCGACAACGACGCCACCTCTCTAGGGATCGGCTACAGCGTCGCGCTCATGGGCGAGCAACTGCTACCCCATGGAGCCTTGTTCCCTGGCCTCGCGGTTGTCGGAAATACCGTTGGGGCAGGCAAAACACGCTTCGGAAAACTCGCCGCTCTCCCACTCGGAGTTGCTCCCAAAATCGACATGCCGAGCGGCATGGATGAAATGAGCAAGACCACCCATGCAATGTTGCGTGGGGGGCAGACATTGGCCTTCTTTGACAATTCCGTCCGGCGCGTTTCCGGCGGTCCCATCGAAGCGGCCATGACGACTTTCGTCCATGACAAGCGCGTTCTCGTTTCAAGCAAGATGGGTGGTGCGCTCGAAGGGGCCATGAAAATTATCATCACCGGCGTAGATCTTAGATTGGATTTGGGAGTCGCCCGACGCTTCCGAACGGTTCGACTCAAATCGAACGAAGAAAATCCGGAAATGCGGGAGTTCAAGAACGAGCTGAACGACTCCGCGATGTTTGGACTTCGACGGCAATATTGCGCGGCCATTTGGGCACTCATCCGCGACTGGGTCAAAAGTGGGCAAAAGGAAATGGTTGTCCGCAAACACATGCCGGAGGATTACCGCTCGTGGTATGCTCTTGCGGGTTCCGTCGTGGTCCACGCAGGGTTCTCTGATCTCGCTTTGGTCAACGACCGAAAAGCGAACGACGAACGGGAGTATGTCGTCGAGTTGCTCAAAGCAATGGCCGATCCGGTCGCACTCAAGATGGTGGCGGAGGAAGACTGCGATGCCGCTGCCCGAGGCGAGTGGGACACGCGAAACTTGGTCAAACTAGCCGAGAAGCGTGAGCTGTTCGTCGATGCCCTCACAAACGCCAGATCGCCAAAATCGGCACAGACAATCCTCGGCCGCATTCTTGCCCGTTGGATAGACCGTCCGTGCGGCGGGCAGGTTCTCCGCTACCGACGTGTGCGGTCCTCGATCTACCGCGTCGAATCCACCAACGCCCAAAAACTGGCGGCCTGAGCCGACCGAAGTTTCGTCAGGGAGCCCCCGGTTGCCGCTTGCGCGGTGGCTGGGGGCTTTTTCGTGCCCCGATTTGTCGCACCTGCGCCTGAGGTGCGACTACCGTAAGCAGCTCTAAACGAGCCTCTTACAAAGAGTCGTCGCACCTACAGCACCTGTCTCCCAAAGGAGCCTTATATATAAAATTTCTAAATTTTTTCTCTATAGAGACTTTTGTTTTCAGGTGCTACATGTGCGAAGGGTTTCTGCGAAACTCTTCGCTTACAGTAACTTAACTCATGTTTTCCTCTTTTTTGAGGTGCGACTTTGGAGGCGGTCTCGAACCGGCGAAGCCGGGGCGGCTGGCCTACCAAAGGAGCTGGCAGCGCCTAAAGGCGGCTGCGGCCAAGACCAACGGCGGACAATACGGCCTCGGCGATTTCAACAGTTGTCGATTCCTCAGGGATCGGGAGCTTCACACTGTGGCCACCAGGATTCACGACGAAGACGCCTTCTCGACGATTGGTTGCTGGGTTGATCTCAGCCGTGTCCGGATAAGTGATTTCGTAATCCTTGCCGTAGTAATTGATTTTAGAGGTCATGGGGCAAGGGTCTCAAATCCCCAAAATCGCGCAAGGGTAGCGTGCTTATCTGGCTCCTGCGGTCACTCTCGCAACCTGAATCTTCTCCCGAAGGTACCGCAGCGCCTCAATGGTCAGCGGTTGCCGGGTCCGATGAATCATGGCGTGGCAGTTCGGGCAAACGGGTCGTAGATCGTTAATCGCATCGACAACGTATTCACCACCTCTTTGGGAGACGGGAATCAGGTGGTGGACATGGATGAAGCCTTCGCCGTGCGGACCAAACACTTCCCCAAAATTAAAGTCACAAACCGCACACGACCGGCCGTAGTGGGCCAAGCATTTGAGACGGGCTTCAGGACTTCGCTCGTAAACATTAACGGTTACCTGGCTCTTTGCTCCTTCGGTCGTCTGAGCCTCCTCCGACTCGGACAGCTCCTCGGGAATAACGGGATCGACTGCATCAGCGGAAATGGCAAACCACGAAGGTCCAACGTGAGAAAGCCGACGTGTTTCCAAGTGGGGTTCAATCCCTCCGATCTGCCATGTCCCCGTTTCGGGATCTTCGCCACCCTTGTATTGAACGAATGTCTTCAGCTCCCAGCCTTCATCCTCCACAAGGGCGATGTGCTTTCGTGCTCGGCTGTAGGCGGCATTGGTGGTTCCAGCATTCGTGAGACGCCAGCCTTCGGACAGGATCTCGCAGGTTCCGCCCTTTTCGTGAACATCCCAAGCGGGGAAAATAACCAAACGTTCTTCGGGAAAAGAAAAGGACCAAGCCCAAGGCCAATACTCGCCGCCAAGGGATTCGATGAATTGCTTGCGGTTCATTCCTTGTCTTTCTTTGGAATCCAGATTTGCAGGTCCATCGCCTTTTGCCGGGCCGCGTTAATGTCTTGGATGAGCCTGTCGAAAACTTCGTCGATCTCCTCGGGCTCGAGGAAGGTTGCTCCAAGCTTCGGACCGTGTTCGCCGCCGCTGTATTCCGTGAGAACCAGCGAATAGTCCAAGCCTCCGCTGTTTTGCATGATGTCGAAAGTGTAGTTGCCCATGTGGTGACGTTATCCGTGCGAGGCAGGAAGATCGAGAATGATGGGGGGATAAACGAGTAACCGAAGGGCCGCCCATAGGGGCGGAACAAGGGGCAAAAATGTTGTAAGACATTTTTTTATCTCGCCCCATCATTATCACTATCATTTGACGCCCCGGTAGGGGCATGCCTCGCACACTCAACCTCGACGCTGGCTTACACGACGCAGTCGGTAAGAAGCACAAAACTGACAAAGCCGAGAAACGCTCCCGTGAGCGCTCGGACTTTATTCCCGTCCCCAACTTCGTCCGCGAAGCAGGTGGAGGCGTCCTCAGCGGCACCTTCAAACCTGCCACGCCGCTCAATGGAGACGGCATTGTTTTTCGAGTCGGCCGCGATCAGGCCGAGAATGACGCGTGGGCGACGAAGCCCGGAAAGAGGATACCGGCACTTTACGCTCAACCTGACGACGGCGAGCCGCTCATGCGGGAGCTGGTCGCACTTGCAAACGGTCGCCGTGGCTACAAAGACATTGTCGCGGGCGGAACGGTGAAACTCCGCAAACTCCCAAAGCATGCTGCTCATAGCCTCGTAAGCACTGCACCGCCTTGGGCAGTAGAAGTCCTCTCCAAGTTGCCCCAGGAAGATTTTCTGGCCTACATGAAAGGCGGGGCGGGCATCGTGGCAACGACTACAAAGGATGTCTCGGGTCGGATGTCGTGGAGCGTTTCGGCCCATTGGGACAGCGCAGTGCCTCACTGGCATAGCTCGGTAGCTCAAACCTACGATTTCGAGTCGGGAAGCACGCATGGCTTCCTTCACCCAAAATCTCGGTTCTATACGCCGTCATCGAGAGACGTTGGCGGCCACCGGATCATGCGTGAGTTTCCGGGTCTCCTGGACGAAGAAGTCGCTCGACAAGTTTCCCAAAACCTCTCACGGCCATCGAGAGCCGGAAAGCGCCTGCTAACCATCGAGATCGCCGACGAACTCGACTCGTTCACCGAAGAATTTTTCCGGCAGCGTGGACTCTCCGCTGAATACGCCAAAGCCAAAGAAAACTACCGCGAGAAAAAGGAAATTGAGCAGGATGTTTATCCGCGCCTGCGAGTGGTCGAAAGAACCGCGCAGTATGCCGCAAAGGCCAAAGGCAAACGCCGGAAGAAAGCGATTCATTTGCTCGGACATACCGTCGCCGAGCTGCTCGACCGCGCCCTCTGGGCGGCCATTCCGCCAGCTGCACGCCTGCCGCTCCGCTTGGCGTTTAAGGCCTACCGGATCTACACGTCCTCAAACGTGCCAGTGACTCGCTCCGTTGCTGACGAGATTCAGCATCAGCTTTTGAGCCTCGTAAAATCCAAGCTCGATTACGCGATTGGCAAACCTGAGAGCCCCCGAGGGCCACGCTAAATGAAATGAATTTATTCATTTTTATGGATTGAGGATGCGGGGTGGGACAATGGCCGCATGACTGACAAAGAAACTCTCCTGCAAAATCATTCCCGCACTCTCGACCTGCATTCAGAAATCCTGCTGACGGCCCGCCCGTCCTCTGCGCAAAACGGATTTCTCGTCGAGATCACAGAGCCTCAAGCAATCCAGCTTGAGGCTCTTTCCGTTGAGCGGAAGACGCTCCTACAAAAGATCTTTCCACCTGCCCCCGCTCCGGCTCGTGCGCCTTTGAGAAAGCGGTTCACTTCGAACGACCGTCGCTACTTCGAAGACGAGCATGGGAACCGCTTCGAGGACGCTGCCGGCAAAATCCCCTTCGATCCAAACGCCCCCGTTGTTCTTTGATATGCGAGACATCGACGCAGCCGAATCAAACCTCGCGAGTTACAAGCCCGAGGAATACGTCGAAGATCCAATCGACGTTCTAGCAGACGCAATCATCGAAGGCGGCGGGACGATCACCCCCGAGGCAAAGGCAAATCTCGCGAGAGCCTACAAAGCACTCAATGCGGAATCGTCCTTCGACGTGATTCAAATCGCAGTCGAAATCGCTTACGCGCTCGCGGCCTCCAAACTCCGCCGCTGGAAGATTTTGGGACATATCTTGCTAATCGCCATCAAGAAACACCCATGGTCCGGCGAGAAGGTCGGCAAGTTTTTTGGCCTCTCGCGGGCGGCGATAAACAAACAGGTCACCGAGTTCAAATCGAGGCAGCCCGACTTTTTGACCGCAGCTGAGGAGCGGTATTCAAAGCAATGCGCTGAACGCGCCGCTTGGGTCCACGAAGAAACAAACAACCATCTCACAGCATCATGGAATCTAGCCTCACAACAACTCAAGAAGGCAGCGTAACGACTACTCCTGAAGTCGTCTCCGAAATCAAAACTCTCCATCTTCAAAGCCAGTGCGAATTTCTCGCGGCTGGCCGTGGCTTCCTGCAACGCGGGATACGGATTGGAGAGCTACTTCAAAATCGTCGACAGGGAATGCTCGATGCTCATCTGGCGTTTTTGGAAAAGGAATTTCCAAAGAAGCACGAGCAAGTCGCCCTCAAGGTTCTCGAACTTCAATCGCAGGGAGAAGATCCAACAAAGATCATCGCCCGGGAATTTTTCGATTGGTTCGAGCAAAGCGGAATCAACGAGGTTTTTTCCTCTCGGACTGCCACCGACTATCTCCAAATCTACGCACACCGTGCGGAGGTCGAGCAGCTCACCGAGATCAACTCACTGCATGCTGCATTGAGAATTATCCGAATTCCCAAACCGCAACTCGAAGCTCCCGAGGCGATCGACGAGGAGGAAGGCCAAGCGAAAACGAAAGAGACTCCTCTTGAAAAGGCTCTCCAAAGTTTCTGGAACTACGCCCTCGCGAAGGATGATTGGAGCGACGGAGAGAAGGGCGAATACCTCCACGATTTGTATGAACGGACCACCTTCGCTCAACGCAAAGGTTGGCTGTAACTGTCTCCCCAATTTCTCCAATCGAGCGCGGAACTCCGCGTTCCTTTGGGGAATTTCATTTTTTGACCCCAACGGAGAAGCATGGAACTCACACCCGAACAACAGGGATACGAGGCCTTTCAAGAAGGCGTCGAAAACTACTCAAATCCGTTCAAAGCGTTGGCTGAAGAGTGGGATATTGGATGGCTTCGGGGTTGGAACGAAGAAAACGAAGATGACGCCGTGGCGTAGATGCCATGACTAAACTAGAATTCATCTCCGCCCTTCAAGATTACCCCGATGAAGCAGACGTTTGCTTCAAGTCACCCGAGTCCGGGAGACTTTATATCCCGGAGGAATGCGACATGCGCGAGGAGACATCCCACCGGCTGGGCCTCCTTTGCCCAGAGCCTATAATCGTGATCGGGTAAATCGAAGCCGAGTTTCATACCAAGAACCCGCCCTAACACGGCGGGTTTCTTTTTGCCCTTCTGCCTGATAAATACAGGCACTGCGTATGATGACTCAAACGGCAAGGTCGGTGATTTCATCGTGTGTTGTTTCCGAACTTGGAGATTCCGCCGAGGCAGTTCGGACGACACGACTTCGACGCGCTGAGCAGTCTATCCAATGCGGGTTTAGCGGGGCAGATGGAGTTTCTGTGAACGCAATGGCCGTCGCGATGATGGATCTCTATCGCGCCAAAGTTGAGGTCGCATGGGCGGAGGGAGAGAAAGCCGCAATTGAAGTCGTAACTCAGGAAAATGCTCCGATTGAAGGGGAGCTGTATGAGGTGCTTCTCGCTGCTCTCGATAGCATTCGGGGGTTGGTTTATTCCCAATATCGAGAATGCGTCGCGATCATCGTTCGGCAAAATACCCAAATCGGATTCCCACCTACCGAACCCAAGCCCACCTGGGATACCTTTGTTGCCGACGTTCATGGGCGCTTGAAAGCGAGATGTGAGCGAGTCACCCTCAAGCTGCAACACGGTCGTCCGACTATGTCCACGAACACCTACAATTTTAACGTCGAAACCCTTTCTGGCGGGGTGATGATAAATTCTCCAGGGGCAACTCAGACAGTGACCAATACTGTCACGGTTCAGTTGGACTTTACCCCACTACGTCAGGCGTTGGAATCGGCCGATTTGCCGGAACCGGTGAAAGGGGCTGCTAGGGCTGAAATCGACAAGATGGAAGCAGCCTCAGGGAGCGGGGATGCGAAAGGTTTCGCGGGTGCATATGTGAAGCTGACATCGATCGCGGCCGACCATGCCCAGCTTTGGCCTGTGGTAGCTCCATACGTGGCAAACATGGCGACGGCCCTGTCGCAGATTCTCTCCGGCTGAACGGTCGCGCCGGCAGAACATCGATCAATCCATGTAGAACCGTTCGGCATCCATGGCCTCGGCTTTCTGGTCCGTCAGAATTGGAATGTATCCGGCGACGGCCTCTAGCCAGTCGCAAACCCAAGTCAGGATCGTCCGGACGTTTTCCAAATTGATATGCGTGATTTCCTTGGGGATGCCGGCGTCTGAGTAGCGGAAGCCAAACCCTTTTGGATCGACGGCCATGATTTGCCCGATGGCCTTTTCAACACCATTCATCCACTCCCCCTCTTCCTCGACGTTCTCAGAAATTTCGAGAATGAGCGGTTTGCATTCGCTCCAAAGTTTGTGGAGGTCGTGACCCTTGATCACAGGCTTGTCGTAGATCCCATAGCGGCGGAACTCCTCGAGGATTTGTTTGAGCCGTAGCTCAAGGTGCTGCCGGTAGTTATAGATGATCGGATAGACGAGAAAGTCGATGACTCCACGGTTGTCCTCGATGTCGCGAATGAGCGCCTCGGCGGCTCTCCTGAACCCCTCGACATAACCCGTCTCGGGATAGTGCGAGTAATTCACGCACGCATTCAGGTGATGAGGCCCTCCGCCTCTCCAAAGGTCGAAATCTGCGGGTGGGGGACCGTAGTTCGGCGTGGACATACAGCGTTCTTACTTCCAAGCCTCCGAGATCTTCGGCCAGTCGTAAGACTTCCGATTCTTGTGGTCTACGATGTGGATTTGCCCGCAATAGAAAAGGAAACAGAACGTGCGTTCATCACGCATGGCGGCTCTCAAGATCGCATTGTTGTAGACCCTTTTCGCTCCGATAAATGCAATCACGGGGAATGCGATAAGGCCCAGGAACCACCAAAAGTTGAACAGAAATCCAAGGGCAACGGCGATTAATGGCCCTGCTGGAAACAGGAGTGCGAAAAACATGTGGAGGTGCTGGGTTCCTTTGTCTGCAACCAACCCCAGAAGCTGTGACTCTTGCTTGAATGCGAAACGCCCGACCGCCATTTCCCCACCTGCGATGGCATCTCTAAACGATGCCCATTCTCTCACCGGAAACGTTGGAATCTGGGCGAGGTAAACGGGGTATTTCTCATCGGCGTTGATCAGTGAATCGGTGACGTGATCCAAAGGCGTTTCCTTGTATCCTAGCGGAGTCGAAAACAGCGGAGCGTCGAACGGTATACCTTCGTCCTCGGGAAGGTAGTGCTCGGGGATATCAAATTTGATCGTCCGATCTAGGCCTGAAACATTCTGAATGTTTATCTGCCCTCGGCCATCTTGGCGGACATGGATGAAATAGCGGTTGCCCTTAGAATCTGTCCCAATCGGCTTCTTTGCATCGAGTTCCTTCGCCGTTGGCGCATTCGGCATCTGAATTAACGAGTCCGTAAGAATCGGAACGTCGTGAGGCATTCGCTCTCCATCCTTCAGAGCCAACGAAACAGAAATCCGCTTCACGGCATTCATGCGCCTTGCGCGTTCGTTGGGGGAGAGCATTGGCCCGCATTATCAGATACAGATCCTCATTGCGAGGATTGACCCGACGCCATGGGTGCCATGAACACCAAATCCCGAGACTTAACAAAACGGGAAGTGGAGCAAACTTTCTGCCCGAGCTGACAGCCAAATTCCGTGGGCTAAAGCGCTCCAAACTTACCTCCGCTTGGCCTCTACAGCGGAGAAATCGACGGCATCGTCGGAGCCTTCACTCAACAAGCCGTAGCTCGGTTTGCCGATTCGCTCTCGGTCTCCAAAGTCGCGGAATCCAAACCTACACGTGTTTCGGATTCATACGGCGTCGATGAACGCAGCGCGAAGAACATTGCGACTCTTCACCCCAAGGTTCAACCGATCGCCATCGAGTTTTTGAAGCAGGCAAACTCCGCCGTTCCTGCGGGCCATGTCGTGAAGATCATTTCCGGAACTCGGACCTACGCGGAGCAAGATGCTCTCTACGCGAAGGGCCGCACAGCTCCCGGTTTCAAAGTCACGAATGCTCGTGCCGGTTATTCAAATCATAACTTCGGAGTCGCCTTCGATGTCGGGATCTTCAACGGCTCCGACTACCTTGAAGATTCTCCGTTATACCGCAAACTCGCTCCCGTCGGGAAAGCACTGAGACTGAGCTGGGGAGGCGATTGGAAATCGATCAAAGATGAACCTCACTACGAATATCCGACCGGGTTAACGCTCGCCCAAATGCGGGCGCGGGTTGCGGAGGGTCACTCTGTTATTTGAGTTTAGGCTTGACTTACGAGGTCCGAGAGGACAGCTATCGCTTTGGCGGTAGCAGGAGCTACCTAGCGCCGCGTTTATCGGGCGGGCATTCAGCCCGCTCCAATAACGCCTAGTCGGCGTTTCTTTTGAGGCCTTAACCGAGTCGCCTTTCGGCGTCTCGATCAAGGCTCGTCGAATGGAGGGAGTTTTGAACTAACGAGAGAGACGACGACGGCGCATAGGCGCTGATCGAAGTTCGATCCCGGTTAGCGACCTTGGCTGAGTCACTCGACTTGGCCGCAAGAAAGCCAAACCAAAATGCGTAATCGCGCCAAAACCCACAACACCACAAACCAAACTGATAACTTCACGGAGTGTTACAAACGCTCCCTGAGCTACGACCATACGAAGAAACATCCGGGATACTGGAAGTTTGCTCTCGCTCTTCAATTCGATTGCGAGGGTCACGAGATTGATGAAGAGACACTCCTCGATGCTGGAACCCAAGTCGCATCCGCGCTTATGGGGGCCGGTGGATTCGGAGACACCGTTCTCGGAAACTGCTGGGTGATGTCACCCGAGAAAGTTTACTCGCAGGAAGATGCGGTCATATTCAGGGGAGAACTCCCGGATGTGCCGGCAGACGTCAAACCTCAGGTCTTGCAGCAGCTGGCGGCCGTTGCGACGACGGCTACTGGCCACCGCTACACCGCGGCCCAGTATTGGGACGGAGAAGTATTGAAGTTCACGTTTGCAATTGGTGGCGGCCTGAGGCCGGTCCACATGGTGGACGGACAATATCAATTCGTCGACGTTTCGAAGAACTAGACGGCGTTGAGCCAAGAGGCGGAGGAGAGAAATCTCCTCCGCCTTTTTTGTATTCAAATTTCCCCATTCGAGCGCGGAGTTCCGCGTTCGAATGGGGAATTTCCAACGCGTTGGAACTTTGACGCACCGGCAGAGGCATGCCACCAGCCTTTTCTCCGGAATGAAATCAATCGCGCCTGCGACCGCTGGCTCCGCTCCCGTGGTTTGCCAACCTGTGGGAGTCGGTCCCAGTTACAACTTTTTGAGCGGGCTGTTCGTGGAGCTGTACCCACCTTTCCGCATGCTCGATTTGCGAAGCATGAGGTAGCGCGAAAAAACCTCGTAGGTCTGAGTGAGCTTTACGCCGTCGTTGGTCTTAATCTCAAGTTTGAGATACTTCGAACCTGCCTTCTTAACTTTGCCCTTCAATGAGACAGGATAGTTGGCGTAGTTACTCGAAGCTGGGCCTTCGGCGTTTGCGTTGCCGACGATCTTCCCCTTCGACGTAATCTTCGCCCCGCCTTGATAGCCCCAGCTTCCGTCGCCAACGTTCGCGACGTTTACGAGATTGATCGAGAAGAGGTAGTTCCCGGCAAGAAGTTTAAGCGGGTTAGGATTTGCCGCCTGCGTTTGGGCGACAGAGGCAAACATTGCGAAAGCGAGAAGGGAAAACAGGCGCATTACCTCGGCGTAAATGTTTCAAACAAACAAGTCAATGCTGGCATTCATCAACGGTAACATTGATCTATGCTGGCATTATTGCCGTTAAGGTGCTCAAGTGCCTGCGCGAACTCTCAATCGGACGATGGATGGAAAATCGAATCTTCTCGGAGCCAAGCTCAAAGAGCTGCGGTTAAAAGAAGGTCTGACGCAAGCGCAGGTCGTGGAGCGGCTCCAAAAGCGAAAGAAGCAACCTTGGGACTGCGACACGATTGTTTACTCCACGATCGAACTTCAAAAGCGATCGCTGTCTGACATCGAGACAGCGGCAATCCTTGAGGTCCTCGGCCGAACGTGGGCCGATCTGCAAACATGATGTTTACCTTCCAACTGCCCGCAAGTTTCAGTCAGCCCGAAGGGGCAGTTAGGGAGGCCTTACAAACAAACAGCGCGGAGCTTGTCGCCGAGGTCACGGGCGGTTGCTGCACCGTGGACGTGCGGGAAATCGCTATGGACGGCGCACACGCGGGCCATGCCATTGTTTGGATCGGCGGTGTTGCGAGGCTGACGGAACGGCTGCCTTTCGAAATCGACTGGGGAACGCGAGTCGTGAAGTTTACCGCGCCAGCGCAATAACAACTCTGCCGACAAACGGCATGACGAGAAGGAATCCGGCAGCGACGAGAAGGCCCATGAAGCCAAAGCGCCGCTCGACAGCGCGGAGCAAGGCGAACAAAAGGCCGACGATGAGATAGCGGAGGAGGAAACGAGTCATTTTTATATCCTCGGTTTAAGGCAGGGGTTTGGAGCGGATGCGGACATCACCGACCTTCAAATCGGGCCAACGCTTCGCGTCTTCTTCGGAGACGATCCAAAATTTCTTTGCAGCCTTGGGCGACATTTTGCCCTGCGAAACCTTCGTCAGAATTTCTTCGAGAGTAGTGCCGGTGCTGACGGTCTTTTTGCCAGCAAGGACATCATCAAGGCCGTCCGCGTCGACGTTCTTTTTCCAATAGTGCCGCTCAATCGTTTCGATTTTGTCGCCACTCCAAGCAGACACTTTCATAATCGTGATGTTTGGATTCCCTGAGTTGCAGAGGTGCGTGATGTAGCTGTGGCGCATCGCGTGCATCCCGAAGTTTTCTTGCTCGGGATGCTTCTCGATGTAGTCCGCAACATGGTTTTCAAACGACGTGCGAGGATCGAAGCGGTATCGTTTCGAGCAAGCGTCGGGCTTGATTACAAACAACGCGTTGGCGTCGAGATTCTCGCGAAGCCATGCCGTGAAATCTGCGGAGAGGGGAATGCTCCGGTCTTTGCCGTTCTTGCTCCGCCATTGGTAGGTCGTCCCGTTTGCGAGCCGCTGCGTTTCTTTCCCCGGAACTTTGATGTGGGGAATCTGTGCATCGAGCCGAATCCACTGAGGACGGCAATGGACGATTTCGTTTCGACGCATCCCGCAGTGAAACCCGGCGTAGAAAACAAACTTCGTTGAGTTCCGCGAACAGGATTCGATCAACTCGGTGTAGACCTTCGGCGCAACGACAACGTCGCGGACTTCCTTCTCGTCGTCCTCGTCGTAATGCGGTTTCGCAATGACGTGGCCAAGGTGCGAGAGGAAACACGCCACGCGATCAACGATCGTGCGAGCACTCGCAACGCTACGCTTCTTCCGCTCGTCGTAAAATTTTTGGAGCGTGGGCGTCGTGATGTCGAACGGGCTTCGAGTCTTCGACCAATCGCCGAATGCGCGAAGAATGTCGGCTGTCCGCGTAGCGGTTCCCGGTCGGAATTTGCGGACCTTCTGTCCGTCCTTTTTTCCGGCGAGTTTGTCCGCGATGTAGCGATCAATCGCTTGCTTCCAAGTCGGGGTTTCACCGGGTTTGATTTTCGGGACGATTTGCTCTTTCGCGGTTCCGCGAATCTTCTTCGCTTCAGTCACCGCGTCCGCAAAGATGCGCGTGTGAAGAGGCACTCGGAGCTGCTCGCCATTGTGCGAGTAGCGCAACCAATACGACTTCTTGCGGAGGTAGATTCCTTTCGCTCCGGGGTCGGGTTTAGCAAGCTTCGGCATAGATGCAACTGTGCTGGGTGTGCTAGAAAGGTGTGCTAACCGCAAGGCTTCTTTTCAGAGAGCACCAACCAACCCCAAAAACGACAAACAACCACAAACCAAGTAAATAAGGGCTTCGAGGCCACAAATCCCGCTCGTTCGGGACGAGGAGGTCGTGGGTTCGAATCCCGCCAGCCCGATTTTCATTCCCGCATCCCGCCCGGGGTTCTTCATTCATTTCCGCGCGAATTTTTTTACTCATTCCGTGAATCCACTTCCGCACATTCCGATGCCCCGCTCCGAGAACCGCACGCCGAACGATCTCCGCACCGTCACCTTCGAAGTCGGGGTCGCTCCGCACGCGCTCGGTTCCGTGCTGATCGCCTGCGGCAACACCCGCGTGATCTGTGCGGCCACCGTCGAGGACTATGTTCCGCGCTGGATGAAGGAGCAGAACGTCAGCGGCGGCTGGATCACCGCAGAGTATTCGATGCTTCCGTATTCGACGCTCTCCCGAAAGCCCCGCGACATTTCCAAGGGCCGGCCCGACGGGCGGGGCACGGAGATTCAGCGCCTGATTGGGCGCTCCCTGCGCGCGTCGGTCGATCTCGAGGCGCTCGGTTCGCGCACGCTCTGGGTGGATTGCGACGTCTTGCAGGCCGATGGCGGCACCCGCACGGCGGCGATCACCGGCGCCTCGGTTGCGATTTATCTGGCCTGCCGCAAGCTGGTGGAAATGGGTAAGGTGAAGCGCCTTCCGATTCGCCAGCGCGTGGCGGCGGTCAGCGTGGGCGTCGTTGACGGCGAAGTGCGCGTCGATCTCGATTACGTCGAGGACAAGGATGCCAGTGTGGACATGAATATTGTGCTCACGGAGCACATGGAATTCGTGGAAGTGCAGGGCTCCGGCGAGGAGGCAACCTTCACCCCCGAGCAGCTCTCCGCGATGCTCGAAGCGGGACGGTCGGGCGTGGCGCGACTTCTGGACCTTCAGGCCCAGGTGCTGGGAATTTAACACCACGATCATCGAAAGAGAAAAACACTTGACCGGGCGGGGGATGCAAAGGATGCTCCCACCCCTTCACGATTTACAGATTTTATGGCTAGACAGTGTCAAATTACGGGAGCCAAGCCCACGCGCGGTTCGAAGATTCACCGCCGCGGTATGGCGAAGAAAAAGGGCGGCATCGGTATGCACATCACGAAAGTGACACCTCGCGAGTTCGTTCCGAACCTGCAGAAGAAGCGCATCTGGGTGGCGGAGTTGAAGAAATTCGTCACGGTCAAGGTGACGGCGCGAGCCCTCAAGACGCTCACGAAAAATGGCGCCTACGCCACGCTGAAAAAAGCGGAGTTGATTTAATTCCCGAATCTGGGACAAACTCCCGATTTTCCACCCCAACCAACCCACCCCAAACGAACATGTCCTTCAGCGTTAACAGCAAGAAATCCGGCAAGACCTATTTCCTTCATCGTCGCCTCCAGAAGCTGCGCGGCGGTCAGGAAGTCACGCTCTACTATTTCGCCGGTGCGGCTGGTGAAGGGGCTATCGATGAGTTGCCTGCGGGTTACGAAGTCTCCGAGAACGTCAAGACGGGTCTCCCGCTCTTGAAGAAGATCAAGTAAGCGTCGAGCGCAATCGCATTTGAAAAGGCCGGATGGAAACATCCGGCCTTTTTTTTTGCCGTGGAGTCAGGCCCGGGGATGGGCCTGATCGTAGGCGCGTTTCAGGCGCTCGGTGGTGACGTGGGTGTAAACCTGCGTCGTGGAAAGGCTGGCGTGGCCAAGGAGGGTCTGCAGGCTGCGGAGATCGGCCCCGTTGTCCAGGAGATGAGTGGCGAAGCTGTGGCGCAGCTTGTGCGGGCTTGTTGTCGCCGGCAGGCCGACCTGACGAATGTATTTTTTCATCCGGGCCCAGATGGACTGCGTGCTCAGGCGGCGGCGGGATTTGTTGAGAAACAGGGGGCCTGTCTGCACGCCCGCGGCCTGGCGATAGCGGGAGATGACCTCGAGCGCCGGTCCGCCGACGGGACACACGCGTTCCTTGGATCCCTTGCCAATGACCCGGAGGGTTTCGCTGAACGGATCCAGATCCTTGACGTTGATCGCGGCGAGTTCGGAGAGGCGCAATCCGGCGGAGTAGAGAAGCTCGAGCATGGCGGCGTCCCGGAGCGGCACCCAGACCGGGGCCTGCTTCTCCAGCGGTGCGGCGAGGGGAGCGGCGAGAAGATCTTCGACCTGTCGGAGCGTGAGAAAAGCGGGAAGTTGTTTTTCCGCCTTTGGAAGAAGAACGGATGCAAGGGGATTGGCGCTCAATCCCTTTCGTTCCATGAGAAATCGGTAAAAACTGCGAAGAGCGGCGAAGTCGAGGCGAATGGACGCCCGGGAACGCTCCCGTTTCATGAGCTCGAAGAGGAAGGCTCGGAAGTCGTCGGCGGTGGCCGCTCGCCACGAGGCTTTGGGGCGAAAACTTTGGAATTCGCGCAGCGCGTGCCGGTAGTTGATGATCGTGCGAGGCGAGCAATTCCGCTCTCCTTCCAGGTAGGTGAAGAAGGCCTCCATCAAGGGATCGCGAGCAGCTTTGGCGGACATGGGAAGGAAAGGGAAAGGCCCGGATCTGGGCAGATCGCGGGCCTTGGAAGGGGATGGAAAAAAAGCGGGGAGTTATTTCTGGCCCATCGGCTCTCCGAGCGGCGGCTGCGCGGTATCCTTCACGTCGCCGTATTTCTCGGTCGTGCGGGAAAAGCGCAGGGTGGCGGAGCGGGTTTCGATGCCGTCGGGGGACTCGGCGACGATTGGGATTTCGTAATCCGAATTCGGGAAGATGAAGTGATAACGGAAGGTTCCGTCGGGACTGAGCGTGATGGGCTTGCCATCGACCGTGACCTTCGCGCGGGGGTCGGTGCCGCCGTAGAAGATCACCTCGGCGTTCACGTGCATGAAAAAGCCGCGCTCCAGACCGAAGGAGGAGAGGGTTTCCGATGCGCCGCTCCAGCTCGTGGTCGCGGAAGCCGAGAACCAGCTTGAAACCTCGGCCGAAGTCCAGCTCGAGAGGGCGGCCTCGGCCCAGCTGGATTGCACGCCCTGCAGCCAGCTTGACTGAGCGCCGACGAGCCAGCTCGAGAGATTGCTGAAAGCGCCGCTGGATTCGATGCCCTGGAGCCAGCTTGCGCCGGCGCTCGTCTCGCCCCAGCTCGTGAGAGCGGCCTGGGCCCAGCTGGCGCCGATGGAAGAAGTCCAGCTCGTCTCGCCGCGGATCGCTGCCGTCTCGGCGGAGCCCCAGCTGGTCGTGCTGCCCCAGCTCGTGAGGCCCTGGCCGGAGGTGCTCCAGCTCGTGATGGCACCGGCGGCCCAGCTGGCAAGGGCGGCGATCTCCCACGACGTCGTGATACCGGCGCTGGAAAAAATGCCGCCGCTGAAGAGGGCGACGGAATCGCGGAAGGAATTCAGCGCCTCGCTGGCGCCACCGGAACTCAGTTGCTCCTCGAGGAAGGCGCGGATGCGGATTTCGATTTCGCCGGAACTCTGGCCGCCGCTGGCAAGTTCCGCCAGGAGGGTGGGGCCGAGCAACGCCTGAAGAAGGATCCGTTGATCCTCGGAGAGAAGCTCCGGAATGCCGCTTGCACCGAAGGCGGAAAAGTCGCCCTTCTTCTGGATGCGTGAGAGGGCCGCCAAGAGTTCCTCGTCGGAATGCTGCGCGGACGAAAGGTGGTCCAGCATGCGCTGGAAGGTGAGGTGAAACGGGACGGTCGCGTATTCGAAGGAGTCTGATGACGCCATGCCCTCGGCAGGCGTGGTGACGGGCACGGAACGCGCGATCAGGTTCCATGTATTCGCCCGGTAGAAGCCGATCTCGACGTAGTAATCCGTATCAGCCTTTTCGACGGGCACATACCAGTTCCGCGTCTCGAAAGGCACCTCGATTTCGCCTTCCTGGGAGCCCTCCGCGGTGTAGTAACGAAGGTAGGCCGCGCCGCCGGGATGCCGGGCAATATCGATGTCCCAGTAAGTGAATAGCCAGTGCGGCTCCTGGGCGATCAGGAAGATCGTATCGACCCCATAGCCATGGGGGAGGTCGCCGAGATTGCCGAAAGGCTCCCGAACGGGAAGGGACTCCATGGTGGCGTCGCTGACCCCCTCTTCCGATTCTTCGGGAAGCGGGCGAAGGGTGAAGCCCTTCGGCGTCGGTGTGCTCTGTCTCGGCTTGTTGGGCATCGGCTTGGCGTTATTCGAGTTATAGAAGCAGCCTGTCGGCGTCAGAATGCATCGCGAACTAGCCTGAACAAGGCAATTTTTGTGCCAGCACTGATAAATCGCTGGGCGGCCCTTGAAATTTGAAAGCGCGTCATTAGCTTTCCCGCCATGAATCGCTTCTTCCTTACTCTGGGATTGCTCCTCGCGATGGAAGTCTCTGCCGGCGCGCAGAATACGGGAAATTTTTCAAATTCGCAGTCGCTGGCGCACAGTCTCAGCAAGGCTTTTGCGGATGTGTATGAGCGAGTTTCGCCAGGGGTTGTCGTGATTGAAGTGGAGGCAGACGATTCGGTGGACAACATTCCACAGGGTTCGCCGCTCGCGCAATTCTTCGGGCGCAACCCCAATCTGTTGCCTCAGCAACAGGAGACGAATCAAGGCTCCGGCTTCATCATCACGGCGGATGGTTATATTCTCACGAACAATCACGTGCTCGAGGGAGCCTCGACGAATCGTGTCCAGGTGATCCTCAAGGACGGCCGGAAGCTGGCGGCGAAGATCGTGGGCACCGACTCCATTTCGGACCTCGCGGTGATCAAGATCGAGGGCTCGAACCTGCCCGTCATCGAGCTGGGCGACAGTGACAAGATCCGCGTCGGCGAGTTCGCCTTTGCGATCGGCGCGCCGTATGACCTGCGCGACACCTTCACCTACGGCGTCGTGAGCGGAAAGGGCCGCACCGATATCACCGGCAGCCAGAATTACGAGGAATACCTCCAGACCGACGCGTCCATCAATCCCGGCAACAGCGGCGGGCCGCTCGTGGACATCGACGGCCGCGTGATCGGCGTGAACACCCTCATTCGCGACTTCAATCGCGGCCTCGGCTTCGCGATTCCCATCAACATCGCCAAGAAGATTGCGAGCCAGTTGATCGCCGAAGGTCGCGCGGTGCGGCCGTGGCTGGGCATCCTGATCAAGAGCATGGACGAGCTGCCGGAACTCACCGAGCGCTTCCCGGATCTGCCGAAGGGCATCCTCGTGCGAGGCATCGAGGATGGCACGCCCGCCGCCCTGAGCGACCTTCGGGTGAACGACATCATCACCCAGGTCGACGGCACGCCCGTCGCCAGCGCGCGGGAGTTGCAGAAGGTGATCCTCGACAAAAAGGTCGGCCAGGAAGTCGAGCTCCAAGTCTGGCGGAATCGCCGGATCGTCAAGATGAGGCTGCGCACCGCCGAGCATACGGATGGCTTCCTTCCTGTGGCGAATCCTCGTTCGGTCCCGGGGAACCGCCCGGCGCCGGTCGAGCCGGATGACGAGGACGCCGCCGCCGTCGGCCCGCAGGCGGCGCCGCAGCCCCCGGCCGCGCCGATGCCACGGAGCCCCTCCGCCGGGCTGATGGTGCGCACGTTGAATGCCGACACCGCCGTCGCCATGAATCTCCAGGCAGAGGAAGGCGTGCTCGTCACGAGCGTCCAGCCCGGCAGCCCCGCGGCCGCCGCCGGCGTGCAGGTCGGCGACGTCATTACCTCCGTCGGTTCGAAGCCCGTGCGCACGAAGGAGGATTTTCTTCGGGAGATCGGCTCCGCGACGGACGGCAACCTCATGCTGAACATCAACCGCGGCGACGAGAAGACCTACGAGATCCTGAAATTCTAGGCCGTGGCCCGCGCCGAGACGGAAGAGGCTGGGCGAGCGCGCCCGCCGGCGGTTAAAGTCGCGACCTCCCGGTGAATCGTCTCCTCAATGAAATCGGCCGCACGCAGCGGCTGGGCATCGTCCACGAACTCAAGCGCTCCAACGGCTTGCCCGTCAAGGAGCTCGCCCGCCGCCTCGGCATGAGCTACATGGGCGTGAAGCAGCACTGCATCGAGCTGCACCGCGACGGCTACCTCGACACGTGGCGGAATCCCCGGCCCGTCGGCCGTCCGGAAATGCTCTACCGCCTCACGCAGAAGGCCCACGAGCTCTTCCCCGTGCAATCGCACGACATGCTCCTCGCCGTGCTCGCCGCCGCCCGCGAACTCTACGGACCCACCGCCCCGGCGAAGCTCCTCTTCGTCCACTTCCGCGAGAAGATGGAAGGCTACCGGGCCAAAGTCCGCGGGGAAACCCCGGCCGAGCGCGCGAAATGGCTGGCCCGTCTGCGCGAGGCCGAGGGCTGCATGGCCACCTTCGAGCCCGGCCCGCCCCTGCGCCTCATCGAGCGGCACAGCCCCATGGCCGAGCTCTTCACGCGCTTCCCGGAGACCGAGGGCATGGAGCGCGAGCTTTTCGAGAAAGTCCTCGGCGCGAAGGTGCGCCGCATCGCGAAGACGACGAGCGGCCTCTACGAGTGCGTCTTCGAGATCGGGTAGGGGCGGGGAGACGTCGAGTGTCGAGAGGACGAGTGTCGAGGGGGGCGCGACGAGGGTCGAGAGGGCGAGTGTCGAGGGGAGCACGACGAGGGTCGAGAGGGCGAGTGTCGAGGGCCGCGCCACCCGACTGCTCCTGCGATCTGTTTTGCCAAAAAAATGGTCGCCCCGGCTGGTCCTGCGATCTGTTTTACCAAAAAAATGGTCACCCCGGCTGGTTCTGCGACCTGTTTTGCCAAAAAGATGGTCATCCCGGCTGGTCCTGCGACCTGTTTTGCCAAAAAGATGGTCACCCCGGCTGCCCCTGCGACCTGTTTTTCCAAAAAGATGGTCACCCCGGCTGCTCCGGTGACCTGTTTTGCCGGAAAACTGGTCATCCCGGCATCTCCGGCGACCCTTTTTGCGGAAATTCCGACCATCCGGCCATCGCCGCCGCGTCCGCTTTTTGGCGTTTACAGAGAAAAAGAGCTCCCGTTCCCCGCCCGTGGGCCACTTGATCCCCAAAAAGGCAGCAGACTTCCCCATGGGCTCCAATCCCGAGACTCGGTGTGAAACCCCGGCAAAAATCGGAAACGCCCTCAAAAACCTCCCTCGCGAAACCACCCTCCACCTCCCCGGACATTACCACCTTGCCGCAGTCCCGCCGCCCTGCTAGCCCTCACCAAAAGCCGCCGCCTCCGGAGATCAGCTCCCGCCGCCTATTTCCCCACCACGCCATTTAATCTAACAAGCCATTCGGCTATATTTTATGTCACTTGCAACGATTCTTCGTATCTCACTCATCGCTTCAATGATTCTCGCTGTTGTCGGATCATTGATCGACATGGCATTTCCCTCTCTTTTATCACCTTTTCTTCAAGAACATTTAAAGAAACAGATGGAAGCCGAGTTTTCTTCCAAGGATATCATTTTTGCCATCCTCGCTATACCACTTTGTATTTTGCTATTAGCATCATACATCGGATTGTTTTTTTGGAAAAACTGGGCGCGATATCTTTATCTGGTTTTAGGAGTCATTGCTTACTTTCTTTCTCCGTTTTTAGGTGATCAGGTTTATTCAGGCGTAGCTTTCACACTTTATGATTTATCTACGGCAATTTTTGGATTCATTCTGGCACTATTGTTCTTTTCGCCTCTTGTCACTCGCTTTACACCAAAAGCCGAACAAGGCGCTGCAGTTAACCCCTAGCCGCGACGCGTTATCGATTACGACCGTCCTTCCTTTCCATCAACACGCCATCTGAGTTGTCCGTCTGGTAGCTGAGCTTGACGTTAGCCCATATAAATGAAAAGACTACTACTCATCGCGATATGTGGCATATCAGGCGCCGCAGCGATTTGCTGTGTCATTCAGCCGATAAATTCTACGATTCTGCGCGTCTTTACTATCGCCAGCATTTTTGCATTTTTCGTCTCGTCTCTTCTTCTTGCCTGGCAGCATAAGGCAGTCCGGCTGTCACTTTTAGCAATACCAATTTTATTTATTGTTATTGTATCACTTCCTGGGCGTTCGTTTGATATTGATCGCTTACGTCAGCGATACGCAGATTCACTGCATCACTATTCCAATGTGCCTTATGTTTGGGGAGGCGAAGGCAAAATGGGGATTGACTGCTCAGGCTTACCTAGAAGGGCATTGCGGGATGCTTTAATTGCAGAGGGACTTACCACAATGAACGGCAGATTGATTCGTGAGGCAATTCGTCAGTGGTGGTTTGATGCAAGTGCTCGCGCACTTTCTGAGGGATATAAAGGCTACATGTCCCCCCTTTTTGCTACCAAAGCTCTCAGAAACACGGATCTTTCTTCATTGAAGCCCGGAGATGTAGCAATCACAAACTCTGGAATTCATTGTTTGGTATATTTCAAAGGCAATACTTGGATTCAGGCTGATCCAAATGTTGGAAAAGTAGAGGACTTTGATGCACGAAATACGGAGAGTTCTTGGTTCGACGATCCCGTTCATTTGTATCGCTGGACGTGGCTTCAAAATTAGGCCTGACAAGGCGCTGCAGCTAACCCCCGAGCCGCCTCGCATTACGTTTCACGACCATCTTTCCTCTCTGTCCACGTCACCCAAGAGTTCAACCCGCGTTCGGAGCAGTTGAGCTTGGCGTTAGGGCATAATAAGTATCTCCCCATGGCATCCATCGTTGATTTTGAATCTTTATATCTGTCGCTCGCGGCAGAACTGGAGCGCGAAAAGTGGTTCGACCGTCATTGGCAAGCGAGAGCAGGGCTGTATCCCGACGCCAGGGCTCCGAAAAGCGTTGCGATCCAGGTTTTCAAAGACACCTGGTTCAACGAGGAAGGCCGAGGCATTCATCTGGAGAGTTGGATGACGAACGCCGATGTTGCGCGGGGAACCGCAGCCTTCGTGCTGCACATCGAATCCAGTAAAGAGCGCACGGGAATCAATGGGAAAACGCTGGTGAAAGCTCTCTTTGAATCCTGTGGGGACAAGATCCGCTCCTGGGAGGGGTATCAGGCAAAGGAGAGCTACACCATGCAGCCATTTATCAAAAGGGGCGTCGTCACGCCCGACACCTTCTCGAAGATCGCGAAGGCTGAGTTTACTCGGCTTGCGGGGATCGCGAAGGACATCGACGCAGCAATCGAAAAGGCCAAAATCCTGTCCTGACAAGACGCCGTAGCTAACTCCTGGCCGCGGCGCGTCACTTTCCTCCCACCGTTGTTTGGGCGGGCGTCTACTCGATGAAGCCCCAGTGGTTGCTGAAGGGCCAGAAGACGACGAAGGCCTTGCCAGTGACGTTCTGCTCGGGGACGAGGCCCCAGTAGCGGCTGTCGGAGGAGTTGCGGCTGTTGTCGCCCATGGCGAAGTAGAAATGCGGGGGAACGGTGAAGGTCTCGTCGGGGCTGGAGAGGTAGAGGCCGGAGTTCGAGTAGCCGCGGTAGCCGTCCTTGCCGGCCATCACGCGGAGGAATTGCTTCTCGGCGGGGAGCTGGCCGTTGATGAAGAGGTTGGGATCGTCGACGCGGAGGACGTCGCCGGGGACGCCGGCGAGGCGCTTGATGTAGTGCTGGGAGCCGAGGTCCTTCGGGAAGCCGGGGGCGTCTTCGATGCCGCGGATGCCGGTGGTGCGGAAGACGAAGACGTTGCCGCGCTGGGGCGGGACGAAGTTGTAGGCGAGCTTGTTGACGAGGACGAAGTCGCCGTTGTCGATGTAGCCGCGGAGGAGGGGTTCGCCCTTCCTGATCTCGAAGCCGGGGCCGATGCCGAAGGTCTGCTCGACGACGGCGGCGGGGGCGAAGACGGTGTAGCGGCTGCGCTGGCCCTGGATCTCGGTGAAGGTGAAGTAGTTCAGGTAGGAGCTCTCGCGGACGCGGGCGACGACGACGTCGTCCTCCTTGCCGACGACGTCGAGGAAGGTGCGGCCGCGGAAGACGAAGTCGAAGGCGCGGACGAGGAGATTCGGGGGCGGGGTGTCGGTGACGGTGCCGATCATGCCATTGAGGGTGGGTTGCATGGAGCCGGTGGGAATCTTGAAGGGCTCCAGCAAATAGGCGCGGACGCCGGCGGCGATGACGATGGCGACGAGGAGCACCTCGACGTTCTCGCGCCAGCCGGCGTGGTCGCGAGGCGGGGCGACGCGGCCGACCGCGGCTTCGAGGGCGGCGACGCGGGATTTCACGGCATCCCTGTTCCGGTCGCGGGCGGCCTGCTCGAGGCCGGCGATGGCGTCCTCCACGCTGGCGACCTGGGCGGCGGTGAGGAGGTCGAGCCGGTAGCGAACGATGCGGCGCGCGGCCTCGGCGTAGTGGCGGGCCTCCTTGACATAGCGGGGCGTGAAGAACATGGAATGGGGAGCTTTAGCGAAGTCGGCGATGGGACCAAAGGAGAAACTGGATTTGATCGCGGTGGCCGAGGAGGTGGTGGAAGCCACGCTGGACTCGCTGCCGGCAGAGATCGGCGAGGA
>DATCRI010000049.1 GCA_036569045.1 Chthoniobacterales bacterium
CCCGCCGGTGACGAGCCACGCGCAGCCGGCCGCGGGGAGAAAAGCCATCGCGACAAAAATCAGCGCCGAGAGGCGGGCCGAGTCGACGGCGAAAAGGAACATCGCGCCGACCGCGATGCTGAGGAACAGAAACGTGTGCACGCTGTAGAGCGGCATCGTTGCGTAGAGGAGCAGCGCGACCCACGTCGGCAGCAGGCCGCGCTCGCCGCGCAGGTAGCGGGAGCGCCAGTGGTCGAGCAGGAAGAGGCCGGCGGGCAATGCGAAAAGCAGACCGCGCTGCGTGACGAAGAGCGTGAGGAAGAGGTTTTTCCAGGCCTGCGGATTCTGGACGTCCTGCGGTGTAAAATTTCCACTCGCGAAGGCCTGCCCGAGCCACGCAAAGCCCGCGAGGCCGCCGCCGAAAAGAAATGCCGCGATCGTAAAACCGCGACCCCAGCGCCAGAGCGCCATGCCGGTGAGGGCGGCGCCGGCGAGGCCCGTCCAGACGAGGCCCTGCTCGACCGGGAGGCCGACGGCGAGAAGGAGACTGTTGAAGAGGTCGGCGCCGGGCGGGTATTTGAGCGGCTCGCCGGTGAGGATCGGGCTGTCCGGCCAGAACGGCACGCCGCTCGCGAGGTAGCGGATGAAGTCGAGGTGCAGCGCGATGTCGCCGAGGTTGTTCGGGGAAAGGATTTTCAGCGCGCCGTCCTGCGGATACAGCAGCCAAAGGAAGGCGCGCAGGCTGGCGAGGACGAAGCAGCCGATGACGAACCATTCGGCGGGGTGGACGGGTGCAGCGGGCTTTGCAGGGGCGATTTGCAGCCAGGCGAATGCTCCGACGGCGAGGCCGCCCGCCAGCGCGGCGAGGGCGACGACGAAATCGAGGCCGCCGTTGGGGAATGCCAGGCCGAGGCCGAGGGCGGTTCTCATTGGGGCGAGGCGGGCGCGCCGGGGCCGACGATGAGTTCGCCGTCGAGCTGGGGGGCGAAGGTCGAGACGCGGAACCACGCGTAGCAGTCCTCCTGGGCATCACGCAGGCGGAAGGCGCGGCGGTAATACGGGCCGGTCAGCAGTTTCTCCACCTTCGCGGCCTTGCTCTGCTCCGCGGCAATGAAGTCGCCGTCGAGGCGAGGCGGCCAGCTTTCATCGCGGAAATACGAGATATTCGTGAAGTCGCCGAGCATCCACGGGAGCGGGTAGTAGCTGCCGAGGAGGAGCTGGCCGTTCATCTGGCAGGCGGCGGGATCCTTGCGGGCGCGGTCGAGGAGGGGATCCGTAAAACGACGGATGTCGCGGAAGGTCTGCACGTAGACGTAGGGTTCCGCCGGGTCGTCGAAAGTGCGGAAGCTCAGCAGGGTGCTCCGCATCATCGAGAACGTGATGAGGGCGGCCCCGAGCGCGGGGATGATGGCGAAGCGCGCGAGTTCCTGCATGAGCGCGCCGAAGGTGAGGAAAAACGGCCAGAGCAGCACGAGGATGAGCCAGGGCGTCTTGTAGGGAATGATCGTGTAGGCGACGAGCGCGCCGGCGCCGTAGATCGCGAGGTAGCGGAGCGGCGCCGGGGCCGGCCAGAGCAGCCGAAAGCAGGCGAGCAGGCCGATGAGCGCGGGCCATTCGTAGCGGCCCATGAGCGCGAGCCAGTAGGTGTTCGCGTAGGTTTTGACCGTCCAATCGAGGCCGAAAAGCGTGATATGCAGCTTGTCGTAGTCGGTTTTCGCGTGGCCGTTTGCCGCGACACCGGTCTGGAACCACGCCGCGTAGGTTTCGTAGAGGCCCTTGAGCCCGGCCCAATGCAGGAACGTGCCCGAGTAGAAGAAGATGATCGAGAACAGCGCGAGCGCGGTGGCCCAGGCGGCCTGAGCGGGCGTCCAGCTCTGGGGTGCAAGCGGCATGGTCGGCCGCGAGGGCGAAAGGGCCTGCCAGCCAAGCAGACAGGGGACGGCGAGGGCGAAACAGCCGAGATGAATAAAGTAGGTTTCCTTGGTGAGGATCGTGCCCGCGATTCCGGCCGTCATCGCGTAGAGCCCGGCCGGCGTGCCGTTCTTCCAGATTTCGAGGATGCCCCACGCGATCAGGAGCAGGAAGGCGAGCAACCAAGACTCGTGGATCGAGTAGCGGGCGTAAAACACGCAGGCCGGCGAAACGGCCATCGCGGCGGCGGCCCAGCGTGCCGCGGTCGGGCCGACGAAGCGTCCCATGCGCAGGGTCAGCCACACGGCGGCGAGGCTGGCGAGCACGGCCGGCAGGCGGAGCACCCAGATCTCGCGGCCGAAGAGTTTCTGCGAGAGGAAGACCGCATACATGTGCAGCGGCCCGTGGTAGTTCGTCGGGTCGTAATTGTAGAAGCCGGTGTGCGTCATCTGGTCGGCGAACCAGCCATTCACGCCCTCGTCGAAATGCGGCGGCTTCAGGTCGAGCGCGACGAAACGCAGCGCCGCGGCGAGCAAAAGAATCAGAATTTCCGGCCACGGCCAGCGTTTGGAAATCAACAACACGCCGCTTGAGATAGGATCGGAAACGGGGAGGTGCAAGCCGCGACAATCTCCCAAAGGCGCCCGACAGGGAAAGTGGCGCGACGTGATCGACTGAGTGGCGTTGGCAAGGCGTGCAGGGCGCGCTAGGGTGTTCCGTTTTATGGGTAGTTTTTTCGGTCAGGTTTTTCGCATTGCGACGTGGGGGGAATCCCACGGGGGCGGCGTGGGCGTCGTCATCGAGGGGTGTCCGCCGCGGCTGCCGCTTTCGGAAGCCGATATCCAGCCGGCGCTGGACCGGCGCCGACCGGGGCAGAGTGATATCGTGACGCCGCGCAAGGAGAGCGACACCTGCCGGATCCTCAGCGGCGTGACGAATGGCCTCACGACGGGCACGCCGATCTCCATCATGGTGCCGAACGAGGACCAGCGCTCGTCCGCCTACTCCGAGATGGAGACGATGTATCGGCCGTCGCATGCGGACTACACCTACGAGGCGAAGTATGGCATCCGCTCCGTGGCGGGTGGCGGCAGGGCTTCCGCGCGGGAGACGATCGGCCGCGTGGCGGCGGGCGCGGTGGCGTCGAAGATTCTCGCGGCGCTGTATCCTTCGCTCGAGATCGTGTCCTACGTGACGGCGATTCACGACATCGAGACGACGGTGGACCCGGCGACGGTGACGTCCGCGGAGGTCGAGGCGAATGTCGTGCGCTGCCCGGATGCCGCGGTGGCCGAGCAAATGATCGAGCGGATCAAGCAAGTGCGCAGCGAGGGCGACTCCATCGGCGGCGTAATCGAATGCGTCGTGCGAGGCGGCCCGGCGGGACTGGGGGATCCGGTCTTCGACAAGCTCGAGGCGGATCTCGCGAAGGCGATGCTCAGCCTGCCGGCGACGAAGGGCTTCGAGCTGGGATCCGGATTTGCCGGGGCGCGGATGCGCGGTTCCGAGCACAACGATGCCTTTGTGATGCGCGATGGCCGCGTGGCCACCGTGACGAACCGCTCCGGCGGCGTGCAGGGCGGCATCAGCAATGGCGAGCCGATCGTCTTCCGGGTGGCGTTCAAGCCGACGGCGACGATCGCGCAGGCGCAGCAGACCGTCACGACGACCGGCGAGGCGGCGGAACTGAAGGCCCGCGGCCGCCACGATGCCTGCGTGCTGCCGCGCGCCGTGCCGATGGTCGACGCGATGGTCGCGCTCGTGCTGTGCGATCATGCCCTGCGGCAGCGGGCGCAGGCGGCGGTGACCGGTCAATAGTCCCGGGTCAACGGTCGCTCGGCCCGGGGCGTTTCCTCTTAAAACATCAACTTTCCACTCTCCAATCCTTCGATGCCTGAGGCCTCGCCATTCTGGCAGAACGCGTTTCTGGGATTCCTGATCCTGCTCGTGGCCTGGTCCGTGTGGGCCGGCTGGCGGGCGGGTGTCGTGCGCGAGGCGCTGGCGCTGGGCGGAATGTTTGCCGGCGGGTTCGCCGGGCTGGCCGCCGGCGGCGCGGTCGGGCCTCTTCTGGGCAAAGTTTTCCCCGTGCCCGGGCTGGTGATTGGCGTGGTGGTAGGCCTCGTCGTCGGCATCGGCGTCTATCTTGGCGCGTGGGTGCTCGGGGCCGTGTTGTTCAAACGCACCGCGCAACAGCCGTCGTTTCTGCTGCGGATGGTCTTCGGCGGCGGCGGCGCGCTGGTCGGATTGTTCGTCGGCGTGACGCTCGTGTGGGGCGCGCTGCTTTTCGTGCGCGGGCTGGGGGGCTTTTACGAAGGCACGCTCGAGCCGGCGGCTGCGCGCAGCCCGCACATTCCGCCGGCGGGTGCGACGACGAAGGCGCTGGTGAAGTTGAAGCGCTCGATCGAGGCCGGCTCCACCGGGCAGCAGCTCGTCTCGATGGACGTGATGCCGGACGAGTTCTACCGCATTTTCGACAAGCTGGGCCAGGTTGCCGTCCGGCCCGACGCCCTGCGCCGGCTCGCTGACTATCCGCCCGTCGTCGAGCTGCTGAACGACCCGCGCATCGTCGCGATCGCGAGCGATCCCGAGACCGCGGACGCCGCGCGCGAGCAGGGAATCGCTGCGCTGATGAAGAATCCGCACATCCTCCAGGCCGCCAACGATCCCGCCTTGATCGCAAAGGTCCAAAAGCTTGATATCGAAAAGGCGCTCGATTTCGCGCTCGCCGCGCCCGCGCACCCTGCCAAAAAATCTCCCGTTTCTCCGTAAGCCATGCCCAACGACTACATCGCCACCATCGGACTCGAGGTCCACGTTCAGCTCAAGACGCGCAGCAAGATGTTCTGCGGTTGCGCGGTCGAGTATGGCGCCGAGCCGAATACGAACGTCTGCCCGGTCTGCCTCGGCATGCCCGGCGCCCTGCCGGTGATGAACGAGGAGGCGCTGAAGCTCACGGCGCTCGCCGGCCTCATGCTCGGCTGCGAGATCGCGCCGCGCTGCAAATTCGACCGGAAGAATTATTTCTACCCGGACATGCCGAAGAACTACCAGATCTCGCAATACGACCTGCCGATCTGCCTGAACGGCGCCGTGCCGCTGCACGATCTCGCGTATCCGAAGGACGCGCAGAAGACGATCGCCACGCCGGACAAGAAAGTCCGCCTTACCCGCATTCACCTCGAGGAAGACGTCGCCAAGAGCTTCCACACGGAGAATGGCACGGGCATCGATTTCAATCGCGCCGGCACGCCGCTCATGGAAATCGTCTCCGAGGCGGAGATTGCCTCGGCCGAGGAAGCCTTCGCGTATCTCACCGTGCTCCAGCAGGTGATGATCTACGGCGGCGTGAGCGACGCCGACATGGAGAAGGGCCAGCTCCGCTGCGACGTGAATGTTTCCGTGCGCCGCGCCGGCACCGATAAATGGGGCACGAAGATCGAGCTCAAGAATCTCAACTCGATCAGCGGCGTGCGCCGCGCGCTGCTGTTTGAAATCCCCCGCCAGATCGACGTGCTCGAGGCGGGCGGCAAGCTCGATCAGGAGACCCGCCGCTGGGACGACGCCCTCGGCGAGACGACGCTCATGCGCATCAAGGAATCCGCGCACGATTACCGCTATTTCCCCGATCCCGATCTGCTGCCCGTTCGCACCGAGGGAATCGTGACCGCCGCGCGCGACCGCATGCCCGAGCTGCCGTGGGACAAACGCGCCCGGTTCATTGCCGACTACGGCGTGAGTTCCTACGACGCCGGAGTGCTCGCGAACGATCTCGACCTCGCCGCGTATTTCGAGACGGCGGCGAAGGGCGCGAAGAAGCCGAAGAATATCGCGAACTGGATCCTCAACGACCTCCAGAGCACGCTCTCCGCGGAGAGCCTCACGATCAGCGATTGCCCGATTCCGCCCGCGGCGCTCGACGAGCTCGTGAATCTCATCGATTCCGGCACGATCAATGGCAAGCAGGGCAAGGAAGTCTTTGCCGAGATGTTTGCGACGAAGAAGCCGGCCGCGGTGATCGTCGAGGAGAAGGGCATGAAACAGGTGAGCGACACCGGCGCGATCGAGGCGCTCTGCGATCAGGCGATCGCAAACAGCGAACGCGCGGTCGCCGAATACAAGGCCGGCAAGCTGGCTGCGATCAATGCGATCAAGGGCCAGGTGATGAAGCTCTCCAAGGGCCAGGCAAATCCCGTGCTCGTGGGCGAGATCCTCGAGCGGAAACTCGCCAGCTAGCGGCGCGCGCTCTTTTTGGGCGCAAACAGTTTGAACGGCGGAGGCGCGGCGCGGTCTGACGGATTGACCTCATTCCGTGAACTCCCGCGATTTTGTCTTTCTGGATCCCTCCGGTCGGCGCTGGCCGAGATTGCGGCTGCTCGGTTGGGTGGCGGCGATTCTGGTGGCCGTTGCGGTGGGAATTTTCGTCTACACGCTCCTGGCGGATCCGCCGCTTCCCGCCCGGCTGCGCGATCTGAAGAAGCAGATTCGCTCGGAGCAGCATGCGAACCCGGTCGCGCAGTTCAATGCGCCACAGAGTAGCTGGATCAAATATTACGAGGCGAACCGCGCGAAGCTCGATCAGCTCGCCGCGGCCGGCCGAAAGACGCGCCGGGCGCTGGACAAGAACGGGCCGGAAATTCGCGCGGGATTCTTTGTGAATTGGGACGAGGAGAGCTTTCGTTCGCTCAGCCAGCACGCGGGGCAGCTTACGCACGTGTGCCCGGAGTCGATGCGTGTCACGGGCGTCGACGGGAAGCTGGAGGTCGAGCCGAACGAGCGCCTCGAGCGGTTCGCCCACATCAGCGGACTCAAGGTCGTGCCCGTCTTGACGAATTTGAGCGACGCCGGGTGGGAGCCGGAGGCGGTGGAGTATCTTGCCTTCGGTCCGGCGCCGCAGCGGGCGCGGTTCATCCAGAACCTGCGCGACAAGCTCGGCCAGATGGCCGCCGCCGGGGTGCTGATCGACTGGGAGCAGATGGATCCCGCCTACAAGCCGCAGCTCACCCAGCTTTTCACCGAGATTGCAAAGGGGTTGAAGGCCGACGGGCGTGAACTGTGGCTGGCGGTGCCGCTCGGCGAGGAGCTGGGGCAATACGATCTCGAGGCGCTCAGCGACGTGGTAGACCGCTTCGTTCTCCAGCTTCACGACGAGAATGGCGACGATGACGAGCCAGGCCCGATCGCGTCGCAGGACTGGTTCGACGGATGGCTGAACCTCGTGACGTCCTACGGCGACCCGGACCAATGGATCATCGACATCGGCAACTACGGCTACGACTGGGCGAAGGGCCAGCCGAAGGCGCAGACGGTGTCCTTCGCCGACACGATGAGCCGGGCGCGCTATGCGGAGCCGGAGGACGTCGCGGTGGACAAGCCGACGTTCAATCCGACGTTCGCCTACACGGACTCTGGCATCGAACACGCGGTCTGGTTCCTCGACGCGGCGACGTTCCTGAATCAGCTCCGCGCCGCGCAGGATCGCGGGGCGGGCGGGTTCATGCTGAACCGGCTTGGCTCCGAGGATCCGCAGGTGTGGGACGCGATCAAGGTCGCCTCGAATCCCCAGCCGAACGCCGCCGCCCTCGCGTCGCTCGCGGCGATGCCAAGTGGCCCGGTCGTGAGCGATCTTGGCTCCGGCGACGTCGTTTCCGTGGAGAACGACCAACAGCCCGGCAGGCGGGAGCTGGCCGCCGGCCCGAACGGTCGCGTGACGGAGCATTATGTCGATTTTCCGATTTATCCGACGCTCTATCACAAGGGCGCTGGCGGCGGGCATCGCTTCGCGCTGACGTTCGACGACGGGCCGGACCCCGAGTGGACGCCGAAGATTCTCGATATCCTCAAGGCGCATCACGTCCACGCGACCTTCTTCTTGATCGGCGAAAACGCAGAGGCGAATCCTGCGCTGGTGCGCCGCATCCTCGCCGAAGGCCACGAGATCGGCAGCCATTCCTACACGCATCCGAATCTCGGTCTCGCGTCGCCCGAGCAGGTGAAGCTCGAGCTGAACGCCACGCAGCGCTTGCTGGAATCCCTCACCGGACGCTCCACGACGCTGTTTCGACCGCCCTACGATGCCGATGCCCAGCCGGCGGACGTCGCCCAGGTGGCGCCGCTCGAGATCGCGGACCGCATGGGCTACCAGACCGTGCTCGAGTCGATCGACCCCGAGGACTGGGACCGGCCCGGCGCCAAGGAGATCGTGAAGCGCGTGAAGGCGCAGCTCGACGGTGGCACGAACATCCTCCTGCACGACGGCGGCGGCGAGCGCTCGCAGACGGTGAAGGCGCTCCCGAAGATCCTCGACGACATTGCCGCGCGCGGCGACGCAGTCGTCCCGCTGCACGAGCTGCTCGGCCTGACGACCGACGATGTGATGCCGCCGCTGCCCGGCTCGCGCTTTGCCTTCGAGCGGTTCGCGAGCGCGATGGGCTTCAACGCGATGTATCTCACGCAGCAGATTTTCTGGGCTTTCGTCATGCTGGCGATGGCGCTCGTCGCGCTGCGGACGGTGATCGTGCTGATGCTGGCGATTCGGAATTTCCGTCGGCCGAAGACCGGGCTTCCTGCCGGCTTTGCCCCGCCGGTCAGCGTGCTCGTGCCGGCCTACAATGAGGGCAAGGTGATTGCTGCGACGCTGCGTTCGGTGCTCTCGACAAGATACGCGTCGCCGGTGGAGGTCGTGATGGTGGACGACGGGTCGACGGACGACACCTTCGAGGCGGCGGAGGCCGTCGCGGCCAACGATTCGCGCGTGCGGGTGATTCGGCAGGCGAATGCGGGCAAGGCGGCGGCGCTCCACCACGCCCTGCTCGAGGCCACGCACGACATCGTGATCTTCATCGATGCCGATACGCGCATCGTCGCGGATGCCTTTGCCGCGCTGGTTCCGCCGCTCGCCGATCCGAAGGTTGGCGCGGTCTCGGGTCACGCCCGGGTCGGCAACCGCCGTAGTTTTGTCGGGCGCTGCCAGGACCTCGAATACATCTGCGGCTTCAATCTCGACCGTCGCGCCTACACGGAATGGAACGGCATCACCGTCGCGCCGGGGGCGATCAGCGCCTTCCGCAAGGAGGCGATTGCGGCCGCCGGGGGATTCAGTCGCGACACGCTGGCCGAGGATACCGACCTCACGCTCTCGGTGCATGCGGCGGGCTACCGCGTCGGTTACGTGCCGGATGCCGTGGCGTGGACCGAGGCGCCGGAGACGGTGCGAACGCTCGCGAAGCAGCGATTTCGCTGGGCCTTCGGCACGCTGCAGAGCATCTGGAAGCATCGCCGGCTGACGTTTTCGCGGAGCAAGCCGGGCCTTGGCTGGTTCAGCCTGCCAAGCGTCTGGTTCTTCCAGCTCCTGCTGGTGGCGGTCGCCCCGCTCATCGATGCTTTGTTCCTGTGGTCGATGATCATGGAGCGGCAGCTCGCGGTGCTGCCGTATTTCCTCGCCTTCATCGGCTGCGATCTCGCGCTGGCGCTTGTCGCCTGCTGGATGGAGCGCGAGCCGTTGCGGACCGCGCTGCGCATCATTCCCATGCGCTTCGTTTATCGGCCGCTGCTGAGCTACGTCGTGTGGAAGGCGATCCTGCGGGCGATGAAGGGCGCCGTGGTGGACTGGGGCAAGCTCGACCGCACGGCGAGCGTCGCGGAGGTGACGCCATGAAAAGGATGCTCGCAATTCTGGGGCTGACCGCCGCGCTGGCCGCCCATGGCGCGCCGGTGGAGAAGGGGCAGCGACTCGTGGTTCCCGCCCATGGCGCGTATTTCGGTGCGTTCGTGGATTTTGGCGACACCGAGGATGCCGTGACACTCGGCGGTATCGAGCGTTTTGAGAAGCTCGTCGGAAAGCATCTCGCGATCGTGGCGTCGTCGAGCTACTGGGGCGAGCAGTCGTTTCCTGCGGCCAATCTCGAGCTCATCGCCCGCCATGGCGCGGTGCCGCTGGTATTCTGGTCGCCGTGGGATCGCCCCTACGAGCAGCTCAAGGGGCCGGATCGTTTCAGCCTCGACGCGATTCTCGCCGGCAAGTGGGACGCCTACATCGACCAGTGGGCGGCCGGCGCGGCGGCGTTTGGGCGGCCGATGCTGGTCTCGTTCGGCAACGAGATGAACGGCTGCTGGTTCCCGTGGTCCGGCTGTTTCTACGGCGGGGGCAGGCCCGCGCCGGGTGGCGGATTCCAAGGGCCGGAGGAATTCAAGCGCGCCTGGCGCTACATCGTGGATCGCGTGCGCGCCCATGGCGGGACGAACGTTCAGTGGGTCTTCCACGCGAACAATTACTCCGACCCGCAGGAAAAATGGAACGCCGTGGAGCAATATTATCCCGGCCCCCGATACGTCGACTGGCTCGGCCTCAGCATCTACGGCAAGCAGGAGCGCAGTCAGGACCATTGGATGGACTTCGACGAGGATCTGCTCGAGGAGCCTTACGCCTACATCGGCGCGGTCGATCGCACGAAACCAATCATGATTGCGGAGTTCGGCGTGGGCGAGTTTCCCGACATTGGCAGCAAGGCGACGTGGATCGCGCATGCGTTCGCCTCGATGTCCGCGCCGCAATATTCCCGGATCAAGGCCGCGGTTTACTGGCACGAGCGCTGGCAGAACGAGGATGGAACCTACAGCAACCTCCGGGTGAACTCGTCGCTCGAGACACTGGAGGCCTTCCGCGCCGGTGTCGGGACGCCGCATTGGCTGGGCGCGCCGGAACTTACGTCACCTTCAATCGTTGCGCGGGAGCTCCGGTGATGCCGCCGCCCGCGGCCGTCGGAAGAGCAGCCGCGCGACCACGACGACGAGCAGCAGGCCGCCGATGAACAGGCCGATGAGAATCGCGGCGCGCTGGAAAATTTCGTCCATCACGTGCTCGGCCTGCTCGTCGAGAAGGCGGGCGACCTGCAGGGCCGACGAGTGCTCCGGATCGGTTGCGGTTTCGTCGAGCAATCGATTCAGGCCGGCGACGAGCGCGTTGAGCTTGTCGAGCGAGGTGGTGGCGCCGTTGAGTGCCGCGACGTAGTCATCCGGCGTGAATGGGAGCTGCTGGACCTTCGTGGCGAGGGCGTCCGCCGAGGTGACGGTGCCGTGCAGGGAATCCGTGATGCGGGCGAGGCTGCCCAGCGAGTCGCGAATCTCGGGCAAGGCCTCGCGGACAATCTGCTGGCGGCCGGCGAAGAGGTCCTCGATCTGTTGCGGGAGGGTGTTGGCGAGATCGGCCCAGCGATCGAAATTCGGATTCACCGTCGCGATCGGAAAGCGCTCGGCGACGCGGTCCACGGTGAGGTCGGCCTGCTGCGAGAGAATGAGAGGCGTGCGCTCGATGTAGAACATCATGCGTTCGCCGTAGAGGAGGGATTGATTCACGCTGCCCAGCCAGCGGCGCACGTTGGCCAGCAGTCCTCGCGCGGAGGCGGATTCCTCGAAACGCCGGAGGACGACGCCGTCGAGATTGCGCAGGCGCACGTCCATCACTTCGCGCGGGCCGGGGCCGGATTCCTTCCACGCGGCGATCAGGGCGCGGAGGTCGGCGATCTGGGCCGGAGTGAGAACGGTGCGGACTTCCTCTTCGATCTCGCGATCCATGTCGGCATAGACCGTGCCGAGGCTGGCGGCCTTCTCGCCGAGCACTTCGGGGATCCAGTAGCGATCGACGGCCCATTTCCCGGCGGAAATGAAGACGGCCATGTCGAGGAGGTTGGCGCGGGGATCTTTCGATGCGGCGATCGTCATGGAGGCCGTTGCGAGCGCGATCTTCAGCCGCTGCGCCTTCACCTGCCGCGCCACGTCGGGCTCCTCGGCGAGGTAGCGGTCGAGCGACGACCAGACTTCGGTGACGAAGCGGTCCGAAAAATCCATCACGTTCTGCTGGATGCGGCCGATCGACGCGGTCGGCGAAGAATCCTCGCGCTCGGCGGGTGCGGTCGCGGCGGGGGCGCCCACAGGATCGCGCACGGAATCGCGGAAGTGCTGCGCGCAGCCGCTCAGCAGAAGTGCGACAAGGACGGCCCAGAGCCCCGATCTCGCGCCCCGGAGGGACGCAATCTGGGAGGAGCAGGATGGGGCGAAAGTCATGGCGGGCCGGCGACGGAAGCACGTTCAATGCACGTTTTCCGGCGCGACGGCCAGCTTTTGGGCCCCGGCGTTTCGGCGAAGGTCAGGCTCGGCGAAAAATCACCGTGGAGCGGGGCGCACCGATCTCGCCGAAGGCGAGCGCCGTCAGCCAGTCGCCGAAGGGCAGCGGAATTGGCTGGGACTGGTCGGCGAAATTGAAGGCGGCGACGACGTTGCCGCGCTGGAGGGTGAGCCAGTTTGCGGCCTCGTCGAAGCGGACGTCGGCGAGCGCGTCGACGGGGATCTCGCGACGAATGGCGAGGAGGTCGCGATGCCAGTCGAGCAGGGCGCGGTGGGCGGGTTCGGCGATCTCGTCCCAGCGGAGCTTCGAGTATTCGAAAGTTTCGCGGGCCTGGGGATCGGGGACGGATTCCGGGTCCCAGTCGAACGCGGCGAACTCGTGGCGACGGCCTTCCGTGACGGCGCGGCCGAGTTCCTCGTTGTGGTCGGTGAAAAATTGGAACGAGGTGCTGGCGCCCCATTCCTCGCCCTGGAAAAGCATCGGGACGAAGGGGCAGAGGAGCAGAAGGGCGGCGGCGGCGTGGACGCCAGCGGGATCGAGCAGGTGGGTGAGGCGGTCGCCGAGGGCGCGGTTGCCGGTTTGGTCGTGATTCTGCGCGCAGACGACGAGCTGGTGCGGGGCGACATCGATCGGCGGCCGACCGTGAGCGCGGTGGCGGAAGGGCGAGTATTGTCCGTCGAAGACGTAGCCCTGCTCGAGGGCCTTGGCGACCTGCGCGAGGCTGCCGAAGTCGGCATAGTAGCCGTCGCGGTCCTTCGTGAGGAAGGCGTGGAGCGCATGGTGGAAGTCATCTTCCCAATGGGCGTCGAGGCCGTAGCCGCCTCGGGCGATGGGGTGGACGAAGCGCGGGTTATTCAGGTCGCTCTCGGCAATGAGGATGAGGGAACGGCCGGTGACGGCGGACAGTTCGGCCACGCGCTCGGCCATTTGTTCGAGAATGTGGATGGCGCTCTCGTCGTGGATGGCGTGGACGGCGTCGAGGCGGAGACCGTCGAAGCGATAGTCGCGCAGCCACATGAGGGCATTTTCGATGAAGAAGGCGCGAACTTCGTCGCTGTAATCGCCGTCGAAGTTCAGCGCGCTGCCCCAGGGGGTCTTCACGCGATCGGTGAAATACGGGCCGAACGCGCCGGTGTAATTTCCGTCGGGGCCGAGGTGGTTGTAGACGACGTCGAGGAGCACGGCGAGGCCGAGGGCGTGGGCCTGCTGGATGAAGTGCTTGAGATCGTCCGGCGTGCCGTAGGCCGGGTGCGGCGCGTAGATGGCGGCGCCGTCGTAGCCCCAGCCGCGCTCTCCAGGAAAGGTGGCCAGTGGGAGCAGCTCGACATGCGTGACGCCGAGATCGCGCAGGTGGGCGAGTTTCTCCGCGGCGGCGGCGTAGGTGCCGGCCCAGGTGAACGTGCCAATGTGCAGCTCGTAGATGACGGCCTCGCCGAGCGGCTTTGGGCGAAAGGCGGTATCGGGCCACGCAAAGGCCGCGTGATCGATGACGACGGAGGAACCGTGGACGCCGTCCGGTTGCCACAACGAGCGCGGGTCGGGGAAGGGGCCGTTGCTGTCGATCCGGAATTTGTAGCGGGTGCCGGGGCCGGCCTCGGGGACCTCGACGCCCCACCAGCCGCGGTCTCCCGCGGTCATCTGGTGACCACCGGAGTCGAGGACGAGCTCGAGGGATTTGGCGAACGGAGCCCAGATTTCGAAGATCATGTTTCGCGGGTGAGCAGGGCGACGGGGAAGGCGGCGAAGAGGTCGGCGGGGGCGGTGTCCCCGGTGAAGGCGGTCCCGTTGAACGCGCTGCGCCAGGCGCCCGGCGGAAGCGGAATGACGGTGTCGCCCCAGTCGCCGCCGAGCGTGAGGGTGAATCGCGGGACGGAGACGATGAGGTCCGTCCCGCGCCGATAGCTCATCACGTGGCCGAGGTGAGAGCCTCTCGCACTAATGGGCTGATGGACGCCGTTGAAGACGGCGGCGTGCGAATGCCGGATCGCGAGGGCGCGCTGGATGAGGAAAAGTTTCGGCAGGCCGGAATCCCAGTCGGCGAGGGCCTCGACGGCACTGAGCGTGCGGACGCGGGCGAGGAGATCGCGCCGGGCGGCGAAGTCGACGGGACGGCGGTTGTCGGGATCCACGAGGCTGAGGTCCCAGAGCTCGGTGCCCTGATAGAAGTCCGGCGTGCCGGGCGCGGTGAGCTTCACCAGCGTCTGCGCGAGGCTGTTGATGCGGCCGGGCCGGACGAGCGGCTCGACGAAGGTCGCGAGGTCGGTGGTGAATTTCTCGTCGGCGAGAATGGTCTCGGTGAATTCGCGGAGGCCTTCCTCGTAGCCGATGTTTGGTTCGTGCCAGGTCGTGCGAATCTTCGCTTCTCGGCAGGACTTCAGCAGGTATTGCCAGGCGCGGTCGAAGGAGATCGGCCAGGCGCCGATGAGCGTCTGGTAAAGCAGGAACTCGGCGTGGCGGTCGGGCTCGCGACCGCGCCAGGCGGACTGATTGATCGCGGACCAGCGGAGGACGGCGGCGTTCCAGCGCTCGGGAATCTCCGTGAGGACGCTGATGCGCGTGCGGACGTCCTCGCTGCGCTTGGTGTCGTGAGTGGAGGTTGGCAGGAGGTTGTGCGGCCAGCGGTTTTGGAGGTGCGCGCAGAATTGGTGGAACTTCGAGGGCGCGATGCCGAGCTGCGAGGGCTGCGAGCCGACTTCGTTGCAGGATACGAGGCGGTCGTAGCAATAGAACGTCGTGTCTTCGGCGCCCTTGGCCATGACGGCCGGGGCGAGCTGCTGCCAGCGCGCGATGAAGTCGGCCTCGAGCGGGCCGTCGAGGTCGTTCGTGAGCAGGGCGTCGAGGAAGGCGAAGACCTCGGGCTCGATCGTCTCGACAAGGGCGTTCGATTGAGCGATGGCGGCGGCAACGGCGTCGGTGATGATCTTTTTATCGATCGCGGAGACGACATGCGGGTGCTGCGTGAGATAGGTGCGATAGACGGGCAGCGAGACAATGAGGTGCGCGATGGCTTTCTCGAGCTGCGCGCGGGAGAGGTCGTGCGTGGTCCATCGAGCCTGGGCGATGTTCCCCGCAAGCGTCGTCAGGCGCTCGAGATCGGCGGTGAAATGCGTGTGGATGATCTCGCGCTTCTTTTCGCGGACGAGCGCCGGGTAATTGACCGGGTGGCCGGTGAAGTCCGCGTAAATCGCGGTGATGGCGTCGGCTTTCTCCTCGTCCATCCAGAGGCGATTCACCTTGCTGAGGAACTCGTAGCCGACGGTGCCGTCGATGGCCCAGTCGTCGGGAAGCTTCTCCTCGGAATCGAGAATCTTTTCGGCGTAGATGCGGCCGTCGGGGAGGAGCTGGCGGAGGCGGTCGAAATATTCACGCGGGTCGCGGAGGCCGTCCGGATGGTCGACGCGGAGGCCGGCGAGGTCGCCATTGGCCACCATGCGGGCGATGCGGGCGTGGGCGGCATCGAAGATCGCGGGGGATTCCACGCGCACGCCGACGAGCGTGCCGATGTTGAAAAAACGGCGGTAGTTGATGATCTCGCCTTCGAGCTTCCACCACGCGAGCCGGTAGAACTGGTCCTCGAGAAGGGCGTGCATCTGGTCGGGATGGGCGACGATGTCCGCGCAATGGGCGGCAACCTGGGTGCGGATGCCGGGATCGGCGAGGAGCGCGCGCGTGGCCTCGGTGGCCTGCGTCGTGAGCAGGCGATAGCGCTCGATCGTGCGGGGCTCGGGCTGGTGCTGCTGGCGGAGCTTGGCGAGCTCGGGCAGCACGAAGGCGAGGTCCGGCGCGGCGGGGCCGAGAATGCGGCGCCACGAGGCAGGGCCGAGCGGAAATGTGCTCTCGTAGTAGCGAAGACGAGGCAGGCCGGAGTCGAGATCGATCTCGAGCTCGCCCTGCTCGAGCACCTTGCCGTAGGGCTGGCCGAGCGTGCAGATGGCGATCTCCCAGCGCTCGGCGATCGCGTAGGGGAAGAGGTCAAATGCGGTGGCGTGTTCGCTGAACGGGCCATGGGTGAGGACGTCGCTCCACCAGACGTTCGCGGTGTGCGTCGTCATGTGGTTCGGCACGATGTCGAGCAACACGCCGAGGCCGGCGGCTTTCGCGGCGGCAATGAAGGATTCCCATGCGGGCTCGCCGCCGATCTCGTCATTGACGCGGGTGGGATCGGCGACGTCGTAGCCATGCATGCTCCCGGGAGCCGCCTGCAGGCAGGGCGAGAGGTAGACGTGGCTGATGCCGAGATCGTGCAGGTAGGGCAACGTCTCTGCGGCGGCGGCGAGCGGGAAATCCCGATTCACCTGGAGGCGATAGGTCGCGAACCAGGGCGGATTCTGGGTTATTTCACCGGGCATGGCCGAGGACGATGACGGAGCGGCCCTGAAGTCTGATGCCGCCGCCCGCGACGCGTTCCGTGTGGGCCTCGAGTTCCGGTCGGGCGGTGTCGAAGGCGATGAACCAGCGTTTGCGGCGAACGTCCTTTGGAAGCTTGAAGTCGACCGCTTCGTGATGGGCGTTCAACAAGACGAGGTAATCGTTGTCCCTTACCCGGCGGCCCGCGGCATTGCGAATCTCCGGCGCATCGCCGAAGAGCATCATGCCGAGCGTGCGCATCCAGCCACCTTCGCCCCAATCCTCGTCTTTCATGGGCTCACCGTCGGCGCGCACCCAGCGGACATTCTCGCTGGTCGCGGCGGCCTGCGGATCGAGTTCGGAGAAGCTGCGGCGGTGAAAATTCGGGTGGCTGCGGCGGTAGTGGATGAGGCGCGCGGTGAAATCGAGAAGCGACCTGCGGGTGTCGTCGAGATCCCAGTCGTGCCAGGAAATCTCGGTGTCCTGGCAGTAGCCGTTGTTGTTGCCGCCCTGCGTGCGGCCCATCTCGTCGCCGGCGCAGAGCATGGGCACCCCCTGCGAGAGCATGAGCGTCGCGAGGAAATTGCGCTTCTGGCGCTCGCGCAGCGTGTTGATGCCGTCGTCGTCGGTCGGGCCCTCGGCGCCGCAGTTCCAGCTCTCGTTGTCGTTCGCGCCGTCGTTGTTGTTCTCGCCGTTCGCGTCGTTGTGCTTCTCGTTGTAGCTGACGAGGTCGTGAAGGGTGAAGCCGTCGTGCGCGGTGATGAAGTTGATGCTCGCGGAGGGCAGGCGGCCGCTGTGTTCGTAGAGATCGGCGCTGCCGCCGAGGCGTGTGGCGATCTCGCCGTGCATGCCCATGTCGCCCTTCCAGTATTTGCGGACGCTGTCGCGGTATTTGCCGTTCCATTCGGTCCAGTTGACCGGAAACTTGCCGACCTGATAGCCGCCCATCCCTAGATCCCACGGCTCGGCGATGAGCTTCGTGGTGGCGAGGGTGGGGTCCTGATAGATCGAGGTGAAGAAAGCCCCGAGCTGGTCCACGTCGTAGAGCGAGCGGGCGAGGGCGCTGGCGAGATCGAAACGGAAGCCGTCCACGTGCATCTCTGTCACCCAATAGCGCAGGCTATCCATGAGCAGCTGCAGACTGTGGGGATGCGTCATGTTGAGCGTGTTGCCGCAGCCGGTGAAATCCATGTAGTAGCGACCCTTGCCCTTGACGATGCGGTAGTAGGAGAGGTTGTCGATCCCGCGAAAGGAGAGCGTGGGACCACGCTCGTTGCCCTCGGCGGTGTGGTTGTAAACCACGTCCATGATGACCTCGATGCCGGCTTTGTGCAGCGCCTTCACCATCTCGCGGAATTCGTTGACGGCGTCCGCGGGATGCCCCTTGCTTGCGGCATAGGTGCGCTGCGGGGCGAAGAAGCCGAGCGTGTTGTAGCCCCAGTAGTTGTGCAGGCCTTTTTCCTGCAGATGGCGATCATCGGCGAAATACTGGATCGGAAGGAGCTCGATCGCGGTGATGCCGAGCTTCGTGAGATAGTCAATGATGACGGGGTGGCCGATGGCGGCGTAGGTGCCGCGGATTTCCTCCGGCACATCGGGGTGCCGCATGGTGAGGCCCTTCACGTGCGCCTCGTAGATGACGGTGTCGTGCCAGGCCGTGCCCGGAGGTTTGTCGTCCTCCCAGTCGAACTCCGGGTTCGTCACGATCGCGAGCGGCGCGAACGGCGCGCTGTCGCGTTCGTCGAAGGTGAGGTCGTCACCCTCCGCGCCGATCGTGTAGCCAAAGAGCGCGTCATCCCACGTGATCTCGCGGCCGATGGCTTTTGCGTAGGGATCGAGCAGGAGCTTGTTAGAATTGAACCGGCAGCCGTGTTCAGGCTCGTAGGGGCCATGCACGCGGTAGCCGTAGAGCTGGCCGGGACCGATTTCGGGCAGGTAGATGTGCCAGACGCCATTCGTGCGCTCGCGAAGGCGAATGCGTTTCGATTCCGCGGTGGATTCGCTTTTGTCGAACAGGCAGAGATCGACCGCCTCGGCCCCTTCCGAAAAAAGGGCGAAATTCGTGCCCTTGCCGTCGTAGGTGGCGCCCTGCGGGAACGGCGACCCCGCCTGGTAATCCTCGTCGATGCCCGGCGTCGATACGTCCCCCAGGATTTCCAATTCGTCTTTTGGCGCTTCGGTCATACGCGGAAACATACGTGCCGCAGATTCTTTCCGGACATCGGGGAATTCCCCGAATGCTGCGAGTCGTCTATCCGAGAGGCTCGCAAGGCGATGCGCGGGCTATTCCCAGCGCCCCGTGCGGCCAAGCAGCCAGCGGGTGAGAGAGGCGCGATTGGTCACGCCGACCTTCGCAAAAATATTGTCGCGATGCTTGCCGACGGTGCGTTCGCTGATGCCGAGAATTTGCCCGATTTCCATGTCGGTCTTTCCTTCGGCGATCCAGCGGGAGACTTCCTCCTCGCGCAATGTCAGCGCCCCCACCGCGCCGTCGACGCCGCGGGCCTCACCACGGCGCTCGCCGCTCGCCCGGGAATACGTCGTCAGCAACGTCGGCATGAGGCGCTGCGCAAGCGCTTCGCCGTCCTCCGGCACGGGCGTCATCCACCAGCCCACCCAGCGAGTGAGCGGGTCCACCCAGCCGAGCGCGAGGGCCACGCCGGCCTCGCTGCGCCAGACGATTTCCCCCCCGGTGCCGATCGCGGGGAGGCGCAAAGTTCCATTCCAGGCAGCCATGCGACGGTGGTCCGGCGCGCCCTCGATCCAGCGTCCCTCCGCATCCGCCTCGACCCAGCCGCGCGCGTTCAATCGTTCGCCACGCGCCAGCAATTCTCGCGAAAGGTCGCCGACGGATTCCGCTCGATGGAAGGCCTCCACCGTCTGCAGCAACCATTCATAATCCTCCGCTGTGAGTTCCATCCTATCCGCCACTAATACGCATTTTCAGCCTAGGGCGAAAATACGCCGTTTGGCTTATTCACAATTCCTAGGGCTCCCCGTTACATCCCATGGCCATGCGGGAAGATCGTTCGGGAGGTAGAAAAATTGACCAGTTTTCGGGTCGCAATTCCCTGTTTTTCACTGATCGAACGATGACGACGCGAGCTGTCGTTCCGCCCGTTGTCGCCGTCGATCCCTCCGCCGAAATTCCCACTCATTCTCTTCGAAAAAAAATCTCCTGCTCGCTTTTTTAGACGTTTCATGGCCAGCCAGAGGATTCCCCAGACGTATTCCCCCCTTGTCAGCCTCGCCGGCGATGCCGCGGACGGCGCTGCCACCCACGGGCCCGCCATCGGCCTCGTCGAGAACACGGCCGAGGCCATTCTTGCCGATCTCGAAGCGCTCGCCGGCCGCGCTGGCATTCCCTCGCTTTCCGGTCTGCCTGGCAATTTTGAAGTGATGCCCGTCGCCGGAATGCAGCCGCTTTATCTTGCGGCGAAGAGCCGTAAAACGGTGGTTACCGCCTCGCTCCGCACGATCGAATCGAACGCTCGCGCCTTTTGCGCCGCGGCGATCGATACGCTCCGGCCTCGCCTTGGGGAGAGGCGAAATGGCGATCCCGAGGCGTTCGGGCTCGAGGCGGGCGCACTTGCCATTCCCGCGGGCATCGCGCCGCTGCTCGCCGAAATTCACGCCCATTTTCTTCAGAATCCGTCTCACGAAAATCCCGACGCCGGGATCACCGCAGCGCACAGCGCCGCGTGGCGCGAGGCTCTCGCCGAGGCGCGCAAGGCCTCCAACGAAAGCAATGCCGCCTGCGGGCAGGCGAAGCTTGCGCGCGATACCGCCCAGGCCCGGCTTCATGAGCGCCTCGGAAATCTCGTCGTCGAGCTTGGCCGGTTGCTCGCTCCGGATGACTCCCGCTGGTATGCGTTTGGCTTCGATCGACCGGCCGATGGCGACCGCCCCGGGCCGATCGCGAACCTCGTTCTTACTCCCGGCTCCGCCGGCATGGTGCTGGCCGATTGGGATGACGCGCGGCGGGCCGACCGATATCGCGTCTATCGACAGACTCCGCACGAATCCGCGCCGATCGCCGTGGCTAATGCCGTGCTCGAAAGTGAATACACGCTCACCGGGCTGCCGAGCGGCCTGGTCGTGCGCATCAGCATCGTGCCCGTCAACGAGGCGGGCAGTGGTCCCGAATCCACCCCCGCCGAGATCCTTGTGCCGTAGAATTTCCCCGGTGGTGCGGTGAAACAGCCGCCGTCCTCCGCAAGGGGGGCGGCGGTTGATGGGGAAAGAAGATTGCCTCGCGGGGTAGGGGATCGATCACGGCACGACCACGTAGACCGTGGTGCCGCCGTAGAAGACCGGCTGATAGTAGACGCCGCCGACGTAGTAGCAGCTCACGCCGTGGTAAACGACGGTGGTGGCCCCGGAGGGAACCGTGCGGATGTAGGTGCCGGGCAGCGGGGCCGGCCGGGCGACGTAGCCGGCGCCGCCATAGCGCGTGTAGGCAGCGCCGTTCGCCGTGACGGCTCCCGCTCTGTAGCGCCCGGCGTAGGCGTCGACATTCGGGCCAGAGTAAGCGCCAAAACGCGGGGTGGAAACCGCGGTGCGACCCTCCGCGCCCTGCGCGGCAAACCCGCGAGGACCCACGTAGGCTTCGCCGCCGCGGGAGGTGTGGTAGGCGGTGCCGCGCCCAAAGGATTCGCTGCTCACGCCGTAAGGACGGGCCTCGGCGCGAGAGACGACGAAGAGGAACGCGGCGCCGGCGAGGGTCAGAAGAGCCGGGAGAGTTTTCATGATTTTCACGGGAGGAGGCTAGCGCGTGGTGGCGGAACGCATTTTCTCGACGCTCCACATCTCGATCTTCATGGCCCCCTTCGGCGGCGTGAAGGTGAAGTCGGCGGGCGTGGCTTTTGCGGCGAGGTCCCAGTGGTGGAACGTGACGCGGAGCCGGGGTTTCTCGGCGAAGGTCTTGAACGTGGCGACGAGCTTGCGCGGGAGGTGATCCTTCACGCCGATCCAGAGCTCGGCGTCCGCGTGGGGGCCCTGCAGCGACAGCCGGTCGCAGAGAACGCCGCCGATGCCGAGAAATCCTCCGCCAACGGTCGCGCGACCCAGCCAGGTGACCGTGGTCGCGTCCTTGCGGAGTTCGCGATAGGGATTGCTGAGCGCGAATTCGGCGAGCGGCGGCGTGAAGCCGAACTTCTCGTCGAGGCGGGCGATCAGCAGGTCCAGCGTGGCCGGCATGGGCACGACGGAATAGAAATTCGGGCGGGCTTCGAAAAGCGTGAGCGCGCGGCCGTCGGCGATGAACTCCCGCCGGCCACCCTTGCCCTCGGCGACGGCGGCAAAGCGGTCCGGGCGCTGCACGAGGATGGCGACGCGGGCCTTCAGCGGGCCGGAATCCAGACCGAGCAGCGCCCCGTCGATTTCTCGCGTGGCCGAGAAGCGGAACGTTTTCGCCGCCGCGAGCGTGTCCGACATTTGCCGGAGAATCTGGTCGCCGCTGGGCGAAGCGGCCTGGATGGGAAGAAACGGAACGACGAGGAGCCCGAGAAGGAGCAGTGGTCTCATGGAAGGGAGGGGACTTCGGTTAAGCGTAACTCGCGGCGGGCCGAAGTCCAGCGAGCGGCGGGAAATTCCGAGGGATTCTTGGAGGCCGGGCGGTCTAGCGTCGGTCGATCGTGATTTGCACGACCTTGGAGCGGCGGCCGAGCCGGTCCGCCGCGCGAAGAGAAATCGCGTTGCGCCCGGGGTGAAGGCGAACTTTTGCGGACCAGGATTCCCTGCCGGATGCGAGGCGCCAGGAACGTGAGCCCGAGGCAACCTGCACGCCGAGGATGCCGGCGGCGCTGCCGGCGCGACCGCGCAGGGTGACGACAGACGCGCTTGTGGAGCGGTGGCGCCTCCCGGCGACGCGAAGGGTCGTCGAGCGGGAAGGAATGGCCGACGCGAGCAGCGGCGTCATCTTCTGGAAAAGCTCCGTCGGGATGTGGTCGGGGTTCGACGCGTTCACGAAGATCACCACGGTCTCGTCGGCGACGAGGTTGTGCATCACGAGGCTCTGGTAGCCGAGAATGTCGGCGGTGTGGCCGATCCAGCCATCGATCCGGCCCAGGGCGAGGCCGTAGCGGTCGTAGAAGGGGCCGACACCGCTGGCGGAATCGACCATGCGCAGACGCTCGAGCTGGGCGCTGCGGCTAATGAGGGAGCCGCGGGCGAGCGAGCGTCCCCAAATGTGGATGTCGTCGAGCGTCGAGATCATGGCACCGGCGCCGGAGGAGCCAGAGGGCGAGCTTTCCGTGAGGTCGACGCGTCCCACATCGGCATCGAGGGTGGCGTAGCCGTGGGTGAAGGGGCTCGGAAGGAAAACGCCGGTGGGATAGCTCGTGTGGTCTAGACCGAGCGGGCGGATGAGATGGCGAGTGATCTCGGTGCGGAGGGGATTTCCGGTGACGCGCTCGATGACCATGCCGAGGAGCACGGTGTTGGTGTTCGAGTAGTGCCAGCCGTCGCCGGGCTTGAAGTAGGGCTTGTGCCGGTTCGCCACGGCGACGATCTGGCGGTCGGTCCAGGTCTTCGTCGGATGGAAGACGAAATCGATGATGAACGGCTGGTCCTCCGTGTAGTTGAAAATCCCGCTGGTCATGTTCGCAAGTTCGCGCAGGGTCGCGTCGCCGTTGCGCAGACCGGGCACGTATTTGTCGATCGGGTCGTCGAGGCTGAGTTTTCCTTCGTCCGCGAGCTGGAGAAGGCGCGTGACGGTGAAGGATTTTGTAATGCTGCCGATGCGCTGCGTGTTCGCCCGGGCCATCGGGGCGCCGGTCGCGATATCTGCGGTGCCGTGCCTGATCAGCGTGAAATCGCCCGCGGGACCCCAGATGCCGACGATGATGCCCGGCACGGTGCCCGACTGGACATACCCGTTGGCCAGGTCGCTGATCTTGTCCGTCGGGATCTTTGCCTGCGTCGGGATGACGCCCGCGAGAAGAAGCAGCAGGCCGGCGGTTGCGTGGAGCGGGGGTGGGAAGAAGGCGAATCCGTTCGGCATGGTGTCGATGTAGCACGATTCGCCCGATCGACAACCCCTCTCGATCGCCGAGGCCGAGCCGATCGTGCATGCAGGTCACCGCAAGCGCGCCGTCGCCCACGGCGAAGGCCACGCGCTTCGTCGTGCGACGGGAATCGACTCCCCGGGCGGAAATCGCTCGCCGCGCCGGGAGTTCGCCTTCACAGATAGTGGGGCATGCGCATCGTCTTTGCCTCCCTCGGCTCGCTGGGCGATCTGCACCCCCTGCTCGCACTGGCTCGTGCCGCCGCCGCGCGCGGACATGTGCCGGTGATCGCGGCATCGGTGGGCTTTCGCGGTTACGTGGAAGAGAATGGCTTCGGGTTTCACGCGATCCGCCCGGACTTTGCGTTCGAGCCGGGGCTCGTCGGTCACCTGTTTCATCCGCAACACGGGCCCGAGCGGCTCATGCGCGAACAGGTATTTCCCAATGTCCGGCAGACCTACGCCGATCTGCTCGCAGCCACCTCCGGCGCCGATCTGCTCGTCGTCGGCGAATTGCTCTACGTCGCGCCGCTCGTCGCTGCGGAACGCGGGATCCCCTGGGCGAATGCCATCCTTGCGCCAACGTCGTTTCTCTCCGCGTGGGACCCCTGCGTGCTCGCGCCGGTTCCCCAACTCTTCGTCCTGCGCCGGCTCGGGCGCTGGCCGTATCAACTGATCTTCGCGCTCGGGCGAATCGTCACCCGCCGGTGGAGCGCGCCGCTCGGCGCCTTCCGCGAGGAGCTCGGATTTGCCGCGGGCGCGAGCCCGGTCTTCGACGCCAAGCACTCGCCGTTGCTCACGCTTGCGCTTTTTCCGTCGTTTCTCGCCGCGCCGCAGCCCGACTGGCCGCCGCGCGTCGTGCAAACCGGCTTCCCGTTTTTCGAGCAGGCGATTCGGCCCGACGTCGCCGCGCGACTGGAGCGATTTCTGGCCGCGGGCGCCCCGCCCATCGTCTTCACGCTCGGGTCGAGCGTCGTGGAAATTGCGGAAAATTTCTACCAATGTGCGGCCGATACGGCCCGGCGGCTCGGGCGACGGGCGATCCTCCTCACCGGGCGAAATGCGGCGCCGGCGGAGCTCCCGGATTCGATCCTGGCGGTCGACTACGCGCCGCTCGATCGCGTGCTGCCGGCTGCCGCCGCCATGGTGCACCAGGGCGGCATCGGCACCTGCGGCGAGGCTCTGCGCTGGGGCGTGCCTTCGGTGGTGATCCCGTTTGGTTTCGACCAGCCGGACAATGCCGAGCGCCTGCGCCGTCTCGGCGTGGCCGCGGTGCTGCCGCGCGGGCGATTCTCGGCCGGTCGGCTCGAGGTCATGCTCCGGCGCGTGCTCGATGCGGCGCCGATGCGCGAGCGGGCGCGCGTCCTCGCCGCGCAGATCCACCCTGCGGCCGATCTGGAACGCTCGCTCGACGCGCTCGAGCGTCTCGTCGAAACTCCCCGCGTCCGCACGGCGGCGCTTTGAGTTTTTCATGACCGACGACATTTCCAATCCGCCCCGCCGCCGGCTCGGCGTCGAGGCCCTCCGGCAGGTCGCCGGCGTTTTTCGCTACCTCGCGCCGTATCGCGTGCGCTTCGCCGGGGCCATTCTCACGCTTCTCGTTTCCACGGTGGTCGGCCTGTCGTTCCCGTATCTCACCGGCCTGCTGCTCGATGCCGCCAGTGGCAAGGCCGAGAGGGGAGGCTGGACCGCCGACATCGACACGCTCGCGCTCGTGCTGCTCGGGACGCTCGCCGTGCAGGCGGTATTTTCGTTCTTCTCGACGTATTGGTTCTACGGGTGCGGCGAGAGCGCGACCGTCGATCTCCGGCGCGACATCTTCACGCGGCTGATCGGCCTGCCGATGAGCTTCTTTGCCCAGCGCCGCGTGGGCGAACTCTCGAGCCGCATGACGACCGATCTCACGCTGCTGCAGGACACGCTGACGATGACTGTCCCGCAATTCCTCCGGCAATGCCTGCTCATGACCGGCGGCATCACGCTCGTCGCCTGCACCTCGCTGCGGCTGACCGGCCTGATGATCTGCACGTTTCCCGTGCTCATTCTCGTGGCGATCCTGTTCGGTCGGCGCATTCGCGTGCACGCGCGGGAGGCGCAGGATCGCATGGCCGACAGCGTGACGGTGATCGAGGAGTCGCTGCAGGGCATCGCAAACGTGAAGGCGTTTGGCAACGAGCGCTTCGAACTGCGCCGTTACGCGGATGAGCTGGCCGCGTTCTTGCGCGTGATCCTGCGCACGGCGCGGCTGCGTGCCCTGATGGTGTCGTTCATCATCTTCGGCATCTTCGGCTCGATCGTGCTCGTCTTCTGGTATGGCGCGCATCTCATGCAGACCGGCGCGCTGACGTTCGGAGAGTTTACGCGGTTCATTCTCTACACGACGTTCGTCGGCGGATCGGTCGCGTCGTTTGCCGACGTGTTCAGTCACGTCCAGAAGACGCTCGGCGCCACGGAGCGCGTGCGCGAGCTGCTCGAGGAAACTCCGGAGATTGCGGCGACGGAGATTCTTCCCGCGTTCCCGCGAGTGACCGGGGATGTCGCCTTCGACGATGTGTCGTTCCGTTACCCAACGCGGCGGGAAACGCCCGTGCTGCGCCACCTCTCGCTCCACGCGCGGGCCGGCGAAAAGATTGCGCTGGTTGGGCCCAGCGGGGCGGGGAAGTCCACGATCGTCGCGATACTGCTGCGCTTCTACGAGCCCGACACGGGTGCGGTGCGTATCGACGGCCGCGCGGCCGCCGAGTTCTCGCTGCCGGAGCTGCGCGACCAGATGGCCGTCGTGCCGCAGGAGGTGCTGCTTTTTGGCGGCTCCATCGAGGAAAACATCCGCTACGGCCGCCCCGGCGCGACCCGCGAGGAGGTGATCGCCGCGTCGAAACAGGCCGCCTGTCACGAGTTCATCGAAAAATTTCCCGAAGGCTACGCGACGCTCGTCGGCGAACGCGGCGTGAAGCTCTCCGGCGGGCAGCGTCAGCGCATCGCCATTGCCCGGGCGTTGCTGAAGGATCCCGCGATCCTCATTCTCGACGAGGCCACGAGCGCGCTGGATTCCGAGAGCGAGCATCTCATCCAGCAGGCGCTCGGCGTGCTCCTCGAAGGGCGCACGGCGTTCATCATTGCGCACCGGCTCTCCACGATTCGCAAGGCCGACCGGATCTACGTGATCGAGGATGGCACGGTGCTGGAATCCGGCACGCACGACGAACTCGTGGCCCATGACGACGGCCGCTATCGCCGGCTGGCGGAAATGCAGTTCGGCCGCGTGGAGTGACTCAGAAACTTCCGCTCACGAGGCGCAGAAAATCCTGCCCTTTTCTGGTGAGCACGGGGCTTTTCGGCGTGCCCGAGATGTAACCCTTCGTCACGTAGGCCAGGGGGAATGCCGTCGGCGCGACGCTCACGACGGCGGCCGCGGTGACCGCTTCGCGCCATGGCTCGATCCGTAACGGCAGGCCGGAGCGCGCAAACGAGATCTTCCACGCCCGGGCTCCCGTGGCGTCTCCGCGAACCATCCACGGATAGAGCTTTGCCAGCGCGAACTTGTCGGTCGCGGGCACCACGGCGGACCACGTCACCGCCTCGGCGGAGAGGAACTCCGGAATGGTCAGCGTGGGCGATTTGCTTGCCGCGAGAAGCAGCCGGCCGACGTCCATCCCGGCAAGGTTCATTCCGTTGTAGAGCCCGTGAACATTGGCGTCCGCGGGGAACATGAGCTTGTGCCATTCGTCGAAATTCTCGCTGAGGAGCAGATTCACTTCGAAATGCACATGGGCTCGCCGACGGTCAATTCCGTCGCCTGTGTAACCCAGTCGCCCCAGCGCGTCGCCGCGCGCCACCTGCTGGCCGATCTGCACGGTGGTCGAGCTGAGGTGGGCGTAGAGCGAGTAGTAGAGGCAGCCGTTCCACTGGTGCTCGATGACGACGTAGCACCCGTAGTTCGACGCGCGCGGGGCGTTGTTCACGTGGACCACGCGCCCGGCGGCCGCGGCGGTCACGATGTCGAGCGGTTCTCCGGCGGCCGTCCGCTCCAGCGGCCTGATGTCGGCGCCCTCGTGAAGTCTCGTGTAGATGGTCCCGGCGGAAACGACCTTGGGATCACGCACGAAGCCGTATTGGCCGCCCTCCCAGGGCGTTGATTTCACGCCCTTGAAATTGCGATCGACGAACATGTAGAACCCGGCGCCATCGCCCTGGAGCAACGCGCGGTTGCGGGTGGGGAAACCCAGGTCCAGCGCCGGGGCGAGGGATTGCGTGGCGACCAGCAGCGCGAGCGCGAGCCATGGGGCGCGAAGGAGCGAGGGCGGATTCATGCGCCGTCTGTTTGACCACGACGGCGGGGGCGCCGACAAACCTTCTCCGCGCTCACCCGGCCAGGCGGGCGAGCGTCGCGGCGTCGACGGGTTTGCAGGATCGGTAGCCGTCGCCGTTCTCCGGGAGGGAGGCGAGAAAGGCATCGCGCGCGTCGGCCGTGGCGAAGTCGAGCCCGATGAGGGCGCGTCCGACCCGTTCGCCCGACTGGCGGTAGTTGAAGTAGCAGAGGCTCGCGCGGTCGCGGATTTGCTGCCCGAGGAAGTCGTGGAGGGCGCCGGGGCGCTCGTAGAAATCGAGCCGCAGGAATGCGGGGCACGTGAGCAGGTCGCCGCGCAGGGGGATGGCGCGAAAGGCGACGTCGATGGCGCCGGTGACGTCCTGCCACTCGTAGCCGGCGGCGTCGAGGCGAGCGGGAAGGGTGGCCAGGGCGGCAGGATCGTCGGCGGTGACCGCGAAGATCGGCCAGGCGTCGACGGCATCCTGTTTGCCGTATTGGAAATCGGTGACGTCGAACCCGGCGAAGCACGAATCGAGCAGCGCGAGCATGGTGCCGGCCTGCTCGGGAATGCGAATGCGCACGGCGCGGCCGGAGAGGTTGGTGGCGCCTTCGTTCTGCGCAATCAAGCCGAGCTGGAGGAAGTCGATGTTCGCGCCGGAGACGACGATGAGCACCCGCTTGCCGGCGAGCGCGGTGCGATTTTTCAGGACGGCGGCGAGGCCCATCGCGCCGGAGGGCTCGGAGATGCAGCGCAGGCTTTCCCAGAGGACGCGGATGGCCGAGCTGACTTCGGCATTTGTGACGGTCTCGATGCAATCGAGGGTGTCGCGGCAGATTTGGAAAGGCAGCGCGCCGGCCTTTCGCACGGCGGTGCCGTCGCAGAAGATGTCGACCTCGGACAGCTCGACGGGCGCGCCCTCGGCGAGCGCGGCCTTCATCGAGGCCTGGCCGATGCCTTCGACGCCGATTGCCTCGATGTGCGGCCAGTAGGTTTTCAGCCAGTTCGAGAC
>DATCRI010000050.1 GCA_036569045.1 Chthoniobacterales bacterium
CCCGCCTCGATCCGATCCAGGCGCTTCGCTACGAGTAGCGGACGTTACACGCCAGCTCCGGGGCGAGGCGGCGGCGGGGGCGAGGGCTCGGAGGATTGTTCGATCTTGTGCAGGCGAATGTGGGTTGGGTCGTTGATCCACATTTGCGGGAGATTGTCGCGCACCTGGACGAGGCCGGTGACCTCGACCTGCTGGCCGAGGTAGATGTTTTCCGGATCGGAGCCGAAGCGGGCTGTCGCCATGGGATAGACGAGTGCGCGGAAGGTGGGCGCGGAAGGCCTGCCATCCAACTCGAAAATGATCGGTCCGTTGGCGACGCGACGCACTTCGATTACCCGCCCGGAGACGATGGCGAATTTGCCGGCCTGAGCCGCGGCCTCCGAGGACTTCACGAGCGGGCGGTCTTTCGCAAACAGAGATGTTGCGATCAATGACAGGGCGAGCGTGAAACCAATGCCGAACAAACGCATGACGCGACTGTTTTCGTGGGCGAGGTGGCTGTCCAGAGGGAAACCTCCGATTCCCGGCCGGTGAATGTGACAATTTCGCCATACGAGAGAATGGAGCTGTCGAGGGCTGCTAATCCGCGCATCAATCCGAGGGTTCATGAAAGCCGCCGTCTTCCTCCATCTCGTCCTGCCAGGGATCGGCCTCGTTGCCGGGGCGACGCTGGCCGCGGGAGGAATGACGTATTTTCAGAAGGATCCCGTGGCGATCGCGCCCGCGGCTCCGTCGGAAATTCCGCCGCCGGGCCGGCTGACGTGGCGGGATCTCGCGGACGCGGACTCCGCGCGGTTTGCGGCCAATCTTCGGGCGATCGGATGTCCCGAGGACACCATTCTTCGCATCGTCACGACCGATGAAGATCCGTCGACGCCAGCGGAACCAGTCCCTGCCGCGACTCCGACTCAGGCGGTCGTCCCCGTGGCGATGCCGGTTCCCGTGGCCATGGCGCCGGCTCCGCCCGCGGTGGCGCCGATTGCGCCGATCGCTCCGCCGCCGCCAGCGGGACCGGATGTGGTGATCGTGGCCCCGCAGGGCCACGTGCCCCTGCCCGTCGCCTTCCAGGAACTGCCGCAGGATGGGCAGATGACGCCGGAGCAACGTGCGAAATTGACGGCCATTCAGGATGCGTTCATTGCGGCGATCGGCGGTGCGAATCAGGATCCGAACTCGGCGGAGTATCTCGCCCGATGGCGCGAGGCGCAGCGGAAGAGCGACGTGGCATTCAAAACGGCATTTGGCCAGGGCGAGTTCATCCGCCGGCAGATGGCGAGGCTGCGCGCCGAGCAATCCGCCCGGCCGGGGTCGTAGCGCGGGCGTCGCTCGGCGTTACGAAATCGTTACGGAACGCCGGTTGTGCGTGCCGGCCTCATCTCCTTGTCTGGCCTCCGCTTCGGACGCCCCGGCTCCCGCAAGACCACCAACACTCCTGACCTCATGAAAAAAAACAACCTCCTGGCGGCCATTGGGCTGTCGCTCGTCGGCCTCGGGCTGACCGCGGCGCCGATGAGCGCCGCCACCTACGCCAATAACGATCTTCTCGTTGCCTTCTACGCGACGGGCGGCGAGGGATCGACCACCAGCGTCGTGCTGAACATCGGTCCGGCCGCGACCTACCGCGACGCCGCCAGTGAGATCTTCATTGGCAGCATCGGCGGTGACCTCGTGAACGCCTTCGGTCCTGATTGGTTCAACCGCGGCGACGTTTTCTGGGGCGTCTTCGGCTCGAGCTACAGCGCGACCGTCGGCACCGACGGGCCGTGGACCCTCTACAGTGGCCGCGCGCAGTCGGTTTTCGGCACGCAGGCTCCGGGTTACAGCCAGGGCAGCGTTGCGACGCAGAGCCAGTCCGGCACCCGCATCCACGACCTCGGCGATGCCTACGCGCTCACGGGCGTGGCCTCGGGTCTCACCGTCGGCGTGAACGCGAAGGCTTCCATTCAGGATGCCTCGGCGGACAACGACTTCGCGGAATACCAGAGCAACGGGGGCGGAACGAGTTTCAGCTACTTCCAGAGCGCTCTCGCGAACTTCGCCAACGGGGCGAACTCCTCCGCGGTGGATCTCTTCCGCATGGTCACCCAGGCCGGCGCCATCACCGACAAGGGCTCCTACGAGGGCACCTTCACGATCGGCGTTGACGGTGTCGTCCGCTTCTCCACCGTGCCGAACCCCAGCCCGACGCCCGCGCCGACGGCGACCCCCGCTCCGAACCCGACCGTCGATACCGCCGCGATCCAGAAGCAGATCAAGAAGATCAACGCGCAGATCAAGAAGGCGAAGCAGATCGAAGACCCGGTCAAGAAGAAGAAGAAGCTCGCCGCTCTGAAGAAGAAGCTCAAGAAGCTCAAGCAGAAGCTCTAAGCCCCACGCCCAACCAACGCTCTCCAAAATCCCAATCCTCTACTCGTAAAACACCATGAAACTCCTCAAAATTGCAGCGATGGGCCTCGTCGCCCTGAGCTTCGTCGAAGCGGCCTCCGCTCAAACCAAGATCTACATCACGGGGTCCTCGGCCTTCCGTTCCTCCGCGCACGTCGCGATCATGAAGCTCCTCGGCGGCTCCGCCAGCACCCTCCCGACTGGCTCCGGCTACGCCTACACGGGCAGCTCGCTGAGTGGCGCGAACGCGGCGTCCTTCCAGGGCACGTTCAACGGAAACCCGGTGATCATCAAAACCTCCTGGTCTGGCTCCGCAGCGGGCGTTCAGACCGTTGCTTCGAGCGCCGGTTCATTCACCGTCGGCTTCCTGCCGGACAGCGTCACCACCTCGACCACCGGCACGTCCGGTCAGACGGACCCCCGCCCGACCGCCAACCCCCGCGAAGCGGCGCTCCCCGATATGGCGTTCACCGACGTCTATCAGACGTCCACGCCGTTCCGTGGCACCCTGAATGGAGAGAGCTACGACACCCTCGTGGACAACCTCGTCGGCGTCATTCCGTTCCGCTGGGTGAAGAGCAAGGGCGCCGCCGCCGGCATCACGAACATGACTCCGCTGCTCGCCCAGGCCACTTGGATCGGCACCGGCACCTGCCCGCTCGCGCTCTACACCGGCCTGTCGGCCGATCAGGGCACCCTCGTTTACGCCACGGGCCGCGACGGCGACTCCGGCACCCGCATTGCGGCCTTTGCGGAAAGCGGCATTGGCAACGTGACCTCCGTGCAGCAGTGGGACCCCGCGACCGAGGCCCTCTATGCGCAGCAGACGGTGAACGGCCTCATCTTCCCGGTGGGTGAAGGTGGCGAATCCTCCGGCGGCACGCTCGCGGGCACCTCGAAGATGGGCAAGACCGGTCTCACCAAATCCTATGTGAGCTACATGGGCATCACCGATGCCGCGACGATGGTCACCAACGGCGGCGCGACGCTCCTCTGGAATGGCGTCGACTACAGCCCCGCGGCGGTGCAGCAGGGTCAATACACCTTCTGGTCCTACGAGCACCTTGTCTACAAGAGCAGCCTCGCGGGCACGAAGCTCACCTTCGGCGAGAGCCTCACGACCCAGCTCGTGACCGTCGACGGCAGCCCGCTCCTCGGCAGCATGAACGTGGTGCGCTCCACGGAAGGCGGCGTCATCACGGCGGCCTACTAAGCGTCACTCAATCTCGAACTCAGCCAGCCGCCCGCGGGGAAACCTGCGGGCGGTTTTGCTTTTGGGCGTTGCGATCGAAGGAAGGCCCTGGGGACCGCTGCGGGAGGATTCTGTCACGAGAATGTCACAATTTCAGCCCTTACCCGATTCGTGCGTTCCCCTAGGAACCCGCAGTTCATCTCCGACGTTTCAATCCGAGTGATCATCCATGCGCGAATGTCCCATCTGGCGGGCTTTTCCCGGGAGAGGTTTTCCCTCCCGCGAAAAGCACGTCTCCTGCTGTCTGCAGGCGTAGCGCTGGGCGGATGGATGTTCGTTGCGAAGGCTGCTCCGTCGGGGGAAACGCCCGCCGCGGCCGGCGCCGAGACGACGTTCATTCAGGAATATCGCGTGAAGGGGGCGAAGCAGCTGCCTTCCGCGGAAGTCGAGGAAGCGGTCTATCCCTACCTGGGCCCGGGACGGAGCGCCGAAGATGTCGAAAAGGCTCGGGCGGCGCTCGAAAAGGCCTACCAGGATCGCGGATACCAGACTGTTTCAGTCGACATTCCCCAGCAGGATGTGCGCGGCGGAGTCGTGTTTCTCCAGGTCAACGAGGCGAAGGTCGGCCGCCTGCGGGTGAAGGGATCGCGCTACTTTTCGTTGAGCCAGATTCGGAACGGCGTGCCGTCACTCGCCGAGGGCTCGGTGCCGAATTTCAACCAGGTCGCGAAGGAGATCGTATCGCTGAACCAGTCGCCCGATCGCCGGGTGAGCCCGACGCTGCGGCCGGGCGTGGAGCCGGGAACGGTCGATGTCGATCTGGAGGTGAAGGACACCTTCCCGCTGCACGGCAGCCTGGAACTCAACAACCGTTACAGCGCGAACACGACGCCGCTGCGGCTCAATGGCTCGATCAGCTACTCGAATCTCTGGCAGCTCGGTCACACCGTCGGGTTCAGTTTCCAGGTCGCGCCGGAGCGACCGGACGACGCGACGATCTACTCGGGCTATTACATCGCACGCATTCCGGGCGTGGACTGGTTCGGCCTGATGCTCCAGGGCACCAGGCAGAACAGCAACGTGTCGACCCTCGGCGGCGGCGCGTCGGTCGGCGACGGCTCGATTCTCGGCTTCCGGCTCATGTTCACGCTGCCGGCGCCGAACACCACGGGCTTCTACCACTCGCTGAGCATTGGTGCGGACTACAAGCATCTCGATCAGGACCTCATTCTCGGCGGACAGGCCACGGGGTCGCCGATCACGTATTATCCGATCTCGATCGATTACAACGGCGCGTTCGTCACCGCGACATCCACGACCGAGCTCAGCCTCGGCGTCGTCGCCGGAACGCGCGGAGCGGGCAGCTCGACCGGCGATTTCGACAACCGGCGCTACAACGCCGACGGCAGCTTCTTCGTGCTGAAGGGCGATCTGTCGCACACGCATGACCTGCCGTTTGGCTTTCAGGTCTTTGGCCAGGTGCAGGGACAGGCCTCGCCCTACGCGCTCGTGGACAGCGAGCAATTCAGCGGCGGCGGTCTCGACACCGTGCGCGGCTATCTGGAGTCCGAGGTCCTTGGCGACAGCGCCCTCATCGGGTCGTTCGAGCTGCGCAGTCCTTCGCTGCCGAAGGTGCTCGGGATCGACGAATGGCGCATCTACGGCTTCACCGAGGGCGGTGCGCTCACGCTCAACGATCCGCTCCCCGAGCAGCAATCGCGCTTCGATCTCGCCAGCGTCGGCGCGGGCAGCCGCGTGCAGTTTCTCAAGCATCTCAACGGCTCGCTCGACGCGGGCGTCCCCCTCATCACCCAGGTCAATTCCGCCGCGGGCAGCCTGCTGCTGACCTTCCGCATCTGGGGCGAATTTTGATTTTCCGAAAGCCATGACCCGTCACTTCCTTCTTGTCCTCAGCTTCGTCCTCCTCCTCGGGAACTCCGCTCACGCCTGGTGGAATCCCGACTGGACCACGCGTAAAAAGATCACGATCGACGCCGGCGACACCGGCAATCCCATCGCCAGCCCGATCGGTGGCGCGACGATTCTTATCCGCCTGCACGATGGCAATTTCACCTTCACGAACGCGAAGGATGACGGCAGCGACATCCGCTTTGTCGCCGCGGATGACAAGACCGTCCTTCCAAGCCAGGTCGAGAAATACGACAGCCTGCTGAACGAGGCGTTCGTCTGGGTGAAGGTTCCGGAGATCAAGCCCCGCGCGGCGACCACCGTCTGGCTCTACAGCGGCAATCCCGAGGCGAAGCCCGACAAGCTCGCCGACAAGCCGCCCTACGACGCCGAGACGACGCTCGTTTACCATTTTGCCTCCGGCGGCGTGCCCGCGGTGGATTCCTCCGGCCAGAAGAACAATGCCGAGACGGCCGGCACCGCGAGCGAAGGCGCGCTCATTAGCGGCGGCCTCCGCCTGCTCGGCGACAAGCCGATCGTCATTCCCGCGACGCCCACCCTGGCCGTGGCCGCCGGCGAAGCGTTCACCTGGAGCGCGTGGGTGAAGCAGACCGTCGCCCAGCCCGACGCGATTCTCTTCGATCGGCAGGACGGCGCGAACGGCCTGCGGATCGGCGTCGCCAACGGCACGCCCTACGTCGTCGTAAAGGGCGCGGGCGGCACCCAGCGTGTTGCGGCGACGACCCCGCTTGCGCTGAACACGTGGACGAACCTCACCGTCGTTGCGAAGGAGAATACGCTGACGATTTACGTGACCGGAAAGAGCGCCGGCGTGCTGAACGTCGCGCTCCCCGCGCTCAACAGTCCCGCGAATCTCGGTGCCGGTCCCGGCGGTCCGGTTCCGGGCTTCGTGGGTGAAATCGACGAACTCCAGATTTCCCGCGCGGCGCGGGCCGAGGGGGCGATCGAGCTCGCCGCGGTCGGCCAGGCCGGCGGAGCGGGCGCCGAAAAGCTCATTCAGATCGGCGAAGACGAGGCCAGCGGTGGCGGGCACAATGAGTTGCAGAAGCATCTCTCGCTCCTCGGAGAAATCGCGAAAAACCTGACTGTCGACGGCTGGGTCGTCATCTTCCTGTGCATCGCCCTTGCGATCGTGGGCTGGGGTGTCGCGATCCAGAAGCTCGTCTATTTGAGCCAGCTCAAGAAGGGCAACGACGAGTTCATGAAGCGCTGGAGCCATCTCGCCGGCGACCTCACGGTCCTCGACCACAACGACGCCGAAAGCATCAGGAGTCTCGGAGGATCGGCCACGCCCAAGGCCCAGCGATTCATGCGCGTCTCGCCCATTTACCAGATCTACCACATCGGCGCGGAGGAGATCCGCCAGCGCATCGAGCGGTCGCAGGGCGGCTTCACCGGCCTGTCGAATCGCTCGATCCAGGCGATCAAGGCCAGCCTCGACACGGGCCTCGTGCATGGCGTGCACAAACTGAATTCCCATCTCGTCTTTCTCACGATCGGCATCGCGGGCGGTCCCTACCTCGGGCTGCTCGGCACGGTCATCGGCGTCATGATCACCTTTGCCGTCATCGCGCAGAGCGGCGAAGTCGAGATCAACTCCATCGCGCCCGGCATCGCCGGTGCGCTGCTCGCGACGGTGGCCGGTCTGGCCGTCGCGATCCCGGCGCTCTTCATCTACAGCTACCTCAGCTCCCGCATCAAGGAGGTCATCGGCAACATGCAGACCTTCATCGACGAGTTCATCACGAAGATTGCCGAAAGCTATCCGAAGAAGGACTGACGCCCATGCAGGCCGACGACAACAAGAGCTACGACGACATCAACGTCACGCCGATGGTGGATCTCTACCTCGTGCTGCTGCTGATCTTCATCATCATGACGACGGCGAGCGTGCAGGGCTTGAAGGTCGATCTGCCGAAGGCGAGCAAGTCGCCGCCCATTGGCGAGTCGAAGGTGAAAGCCATCACCGTCAACAACGAGGGCAAGATCTTCCTCAATACCGTGCCCGTCACGCTGCCCGAGCTCGAGACCCAGCTCGGCGCCGCGAAGGCCGCGAATCCCGAGTTGCCCGTCATCGTGAAGGGCGACAGCAAGACGCAATACCAGGGCGTGATGGACGTGCTCGACGTCGTCGGCCGCGTCGGCATCAGCAAGGTCGGTCTCGCCACCCAGGCGCCGAAGTAACCCATGGCCACGCAGACCCCGCCACCCGAAATCATCGAGGACGAGGAGCCCGGATTCTTCCAGCGCTTCCGCGTGCCGATCATCATTGGCGGCCTCGTCCTCATTGGCGGGATCGCGTTCGCCGTCACCGGCAAGCACGACGCTCCGAAGCGCAAGACGCCGCAGGTCGTCTCGATCTCGCTGCCGCCC